>JADFHR010000098.1 GCA_022567015.1 Pseudomonadota bacterium | reverse complement strand
CGTATGCGGCCCGTCGGAGGGCGTCGAAAAGTTTTGACGATGCGCCGCATCGCCTGAAACTTTCCTCCTACCCGACGAGCCGCCTACGCGATCTCTATGAGTCATGATCAGCGACCCTTGGTATAAGCGTGCGCTGTGGCGATGCGGGGCATCGCGAAGCGTGCGCGACGCCGTCCGAAAGCCTTGGTAAGCCGCCGTTGCGGTCGCGTATGCGGCCCGTCGGAGGGCGTCGAAAAGTTTTGACGATGCGCCGCATCGCCTGCAACTTTCCTCCTGCCCGACGAGCCGCCTACGCGATCTCTATGAGTCATGATCAGCGCCCCTTGGTATAATACCGGCGAAGAACAAAAAAAGGCCGTGCCACGGAGGGCACGGCCCAAGTTTGGGGAGGAAACGAAGTATTGTATGTTTTCTTATCCTATTTGGTCAATAATTTTTACTTTACTTAAATTTACATAAAATTTTACAGAACAGACCGCAACCGGCTCCGCGCTGGGGCGCCCGGTCGGCGCGCCGGGGGCCGAATCGACGCTCGAAGACCCGGCGTCTTGCGCTATAGTCATGCCATGAAAGACTTAGGCGCCGGACCCCTGGCGGACGGCCCGGCCCTCCTCGGGCCGGACGAGCCGCCCGGTTTCGAATTCCTCAACCCGGAAGGCGCGGCGCCGGTCCTCTTGATCTGCGACCACGCCAGCCCCGCCATCCCGGCGGCGCTGGGCACCCTGGGCCTGGCCGCGGACCTGTTGGGCGAGCACATCGCCTGGGACATCGGCGCCGGCGCGGTGACCCGGCGCCTCGCCGCGCGCCTCGACGCGCCGGCGCTGCTGGCGGGGTACTCGCGCCTGGTCGTCGATTGCAACCGCCACCCCGCCGACCCGGCGTCCGTTCCCGAGGTCAGCGACGGCATCGTCATTCCCGGCAACCGGGGTTTGAGCGACAGGGAACGGGCCGAACGGGTGGAGACGTTCTTCCGGCCATACCACGACGCGGTAACCGACGCGCTCGCCGGCCTGTGGCACAGGGGCACGGCGCCGGCACTGGTCTCGGTACACAGCTTCACCCCGTCCATGGACGGCGAAGACCGGCCCTGGGATATCGGCCTGTTGTGGAACCGGGATGCGCGCCTGGCGGCGCCGCTGATCGAAAGGCTCGGCGCCTGGGGGAAACTGTGCGTCGGCGACAACAAACCCTATTCGGGCCTCGAGGTGGCCTACTCCATCGACCTGCACGGGGGCGCCGCCGGCCTGCCCAACTGCGTCGTCGAGATTCGCCAGGACCACCTGGGCACGGCCGAGGGGGCGGAACGCTGGGCGGGGATTCTGGGCGATGTCCTCGAGGGGCTGGTGGGCCGCGAATCCCTGCACCGGGTGGAGCACTTTTAGATGGCCGTCGACGAACCCACCTTCACCATCGGCATCGAAGAGGAATACCTGCTCGTCGACCGCACCACCCGCGACCTGGCCCGCGATCCGCCCGCCGCCGTGTTCGAAGAGTGCGAGGCCCGCATCAAGGGCCTGGTTCGGCCCGAGTTCCTGAAATCGCAGATCGAGGTGGGCACCCGGGTTTCCCAGACCGTGCAGCAGGCGGCCGACGACCTGGCGCGGCTGCGCCGCACCGTGGCCGACGTGGCGGCCGAATACGGCCTTGCCACCATCGCCGCCTCCACCCATCCCTTCTCGGAATGGCAGGAACAGACCCATACCGACAAGGACCGCTACAACGTCCTCGCCCGCGACATGCAGGCCGTGGCGCGGCGGCTGGTGATCTGCGGCATGCATGTGCACGTGGGCATCGAGGACGACGAGCTGCGCATCGACCTGATGAACCAGGTCGGCTACTTCCTGCCCCACCTGTTGGCGCTCAGCACGTCGTCGCCCTTCTGGCGGGGCGTGGACACGGGGCTGAAATCGTACCGGCTCAGCGTCTTTGACGAGCTGCCGCGCACCGGCCTGCCCGAGCGCTTCACCTCGTACATGGAATACCAGCGCCACGTGGACGTGCTGACCGGCGCCGGGCTGATCAAGGACGCTTCCATGCTGTGGTGGGACGTGCGCCCCAGCGCCCGGTTCCCGACCCTGGAGATGCGCATCACCGACGTGTGCACGCGCCTCGAAGACGCCATCGCCATCGCCGCCCTTTTCGTCTGCATCGTCCGTTTTCTCTTCCGGCTCAGGCGCAACAACCAGCGCTGGCGCATTTACGCCGCCATGCTGATCAACGAGAACCGCTGGCGGGCGCAGCGCTATGGCCTCGACGAGGGACTGGTGGACTTCGGCAAGGGCCAGGTGGTGCCCTTCGCGGAACTCGTGGACGAGCTCCTGGAATTGATCGACGAGGACGCCACGGCCTTGGGCTGTTTGACCGAGGTCGGGCATTGCCGCGAAATTATCAAGCGCGGCACCAGCGCCCACCGCCAGCTCACCACGTACGCGGACGCCGTGAATGCCGGCGCCAGCCGGGAAGAGGCGCTGGCCGCCGTGGTCGACATGCTGATAGAGGAAACCGTGCGGGGGCTTTAGTGTCCTGTATCAGCTAAATTGTACCCATACGACGGCGTTGCGAGGTTTCCGGCTAGGAGCGCGTCGCGCCTTGGTGTGCATGCACCACAAGCGGCGCGCGACGACGTCCGGAAGCCTCGCAACGTCGCCCTTCGGGTCGCTTTTCCCGTTCCCTCGGGGCGTCGGGAAGGCTTTCCGATGGGCCGCCATCGCCTGCGCCTCCCCTCCTACCGAGGAAACGGGAAAAGCGATCGTATGGGTGCACTTTAGCTGATGCAGGCCACTAGCCCGAACGGTTCACCAAAGACATCCCGGCTGCCGGCCGGCCCGCGTCATGCGGCAACGGTGTGCTTGTCGATGGCCGCCTGCAGGGACTGGTGGAGCGTCCGTCCGATCTCTCCGCCGTCGCCCGCGATCTTCTCGCGCAGCACCGCCCGCATGGTGTCGACGTGGGCCTTGACGATTTCGACGGCGGCGTCGTTCTCGTTGCAGCCCTTGCCGGTCACCTCGTAGAGCATCTTGCCGAAAACGGTGATCAGCGGATAGCCGAACGTGCCGCCCTGGCCGCGCAGTTCGTGGGCCAGCAGGTTGATTTCCTCGAAGTGTTTGTTCCGTTGCTCCGGGTGCATCAGGGCCTCGGTGCACAGGTCCGACAGCTTGGCCAGGTAGTCGCGCGCCCATTCGGTGAAGTCCAGGGCCGCCCGCTCAAGCTGCTTTTCCGCCTCTTCCAGCAGTTCGGTGGGCAGCTCGCCGGGGCCGCCGGCGCCCATGCCGCCGGCCATTTCCTTAAGGGTGTTGGGCAGGCGGAAGTACCACACGTCCGTCGCCTTCTTGGGCTTCACCACCTTGTCGGCGGAATAGACGATGGTGATGTCCTTTTCCTTCATCACCCGCCGCTCCGCCGCCGGGGGGCCGTCGTTCCTGCGCCGGCGGTCGGGACCATAATATTTGTTGGAGGCGACGAACTGCCGCGGATGGTCGATGGCCTCCAGAATGTACCGGAAAACGGATGCGGCGGAAAACGGCTTGGCCAGGAATTCGGTCACGCCCAGGTCGCGGGCCGCATGCACGTACTCTTCGTCGGCGGCGCCGCTCAGCATGATGAAGGGAACGAACCGGTTGGGGGACTCCTTGGAGCTGCGCATCCAGCGCAACAGCAACAGGCCGTTCACCGGCGCCATCACCAGATCCGACAGGACGATATCCAGCCCCGCGCCGCCGGTCGTCTTCCGGTTCTCGTGCAGGGTCTTCAGTTGCTCAATGGCTTCGGCCCCGTTGCAGGCAGTCATTATTTGGCGGAACTGCAACTGGCGGAGCAGATTTTCAAGGGTAAACCTGACGAATTTGTTGTCCTCGACGAGCAAGACGCTGAGGCGTTCCAGATTGTAAACGGCCACGGGCTGCACTCCTCTCTCCAACGGCGCTAAGGTTTATGTAGGCACACATTTTTGCCTCTGCATGGCCCCGCCCATGGGTCGCGCATGGGCCGCGTCCGGAGTCGCGGGATGGCGAATGCGGGGAGGCGCGGCGAACGCTTGCGCGCCGCCGCCATGCACGACTATCTTGCGCCGTCCGGGCGCGCACCCGGCGCCGGCCCTGGGCGCCCCCGGGGGCCGCGGGGGCGTCCCCCGCATACCGTAGCCGGGGGGACACCCCCCCTTGTCCCCCCGGGAACGGCGGGAACCGGCAGGAAGAGGAGCGGATAATGGCGGACATCGGCGGCATAGCGGCGGATCGCCTGCGCACGTTCGTGGAGCGCATCGAACGTCTGGAGGAAGAGAAAGCGGCGATCACCGCCGACATCCGCGAGGTGTACGCCGAAGCCAAGGGCGCCGGGTTCAACGCCAAGATCCTGCGCCAGATCGTGCGCCTCAGGGGCCTCGACCAGGCCGACCGGCGCGAACAGGAGGCGATTCTGGAGCTCTACAAGCGCGCCCTCGATCTGTGATCCCGCCGCGCCGCCGGCCCGTCGCGCTCCCTTCGCGGCACAGGAGAGGCCATCAAATTCCGGGCCAGGCCGTGTTCTCTAACGAGCGTCGGGTCAGCGGCGGGGCGCCGTCCACCTCATCAAAAGCGGACCTAAGGACTGAGTGCTAAAAGTCCGAAACCTTCTGAAAATTTGGTATGAGGTATAAGGAAAACCCTCTTGAAGCAGGATCCGGGAAATGTTGGTTACAGTGGTGAAAGATACGCTGGCACGAAGATGACCGACGGCTCATTCCAGAACGAGGGCACCAATGTCCAGAGATTACGGTAGTGATTCTAGAACCCATAGACGGCCAAAGACTTTCAAATCCGGGCAAATCGTCTTTTCTGGGAAACGGTGTGTTGTCAATTGTACGGTTTGTGATTTTTCAGAAGTGGGTGCGAAGCTTGAAACGGATCTTGCGATTGAATGTCCTGATTCTTTTGAACTAATCCTGCAAGATGGTTCGACCTATGAATGCGCCGTAGCATGGCGCAAGGCAAAATTTTTGGGGGTTAAGTTCGTAAACGAAAAAGCCGATACAGGCCACTAGGCCGGATATTTCATGAAGGGAACGGGACACAACGGACCTTCGTGGAAACCGGCGCCATCCGTTGAAGGGCAACCACCGGCGTTCCATGCGCCAGCGCCTTCATGAAATATCCGGGCTAGAACAGGGCCAACTGATCGCCGGCCCTGGGCGGCGGCTGGAACCGCGTCCGGTCCAGGCCGAAGCCGGCGGCGCGGGCGTTCTCCAGTCCGAAGCGCCTGCACGCCAGGCGGAAGCGCTTGGCCAGCAGTTCCGCATGCACCCCGGTGCCGTGCATGCGGGTGGCGAAGTCGGAGACATAGAGCATGCCGTCGCGGCTTTCCCGGAGCTGGTTGAGCACGTGCCTGGCCTTGCCCGGGACATGGGTCTCGAGCCATTCGGTGAACAGGCCCTTGAGCTCCAGGGGCAGGCGCAGGAGGATGTAGTTGGCCCCGGCCGCCCCGGCGCCGGCGGCCGCCTCAAGTATGCGCTCGAGCTCGGCGTCGTTGAGGAACGGTATCATGGGCGCCGCCATCACATGGGTCGGGATGCCCGCATTGCTCAGCGCGCGGATGGTCTCCAGGCGCTTGGCGGGGGTCGCCGCGCGGGGTTCCAGGGTCCGCGCAAGCGCCCGGTCCAGGGTGGTGATGGAGACCCCGACCGACGCCAGCCCCTTGGCCGCCATGGGCGCCAGGATGTCGATGTCGCGCCTGACCAGGGCGGATTTGGTGGCGATGGCCACCGGGTGGTTGAACGCCGCCAGCACCTCGAGGATGCGCCGGGTGATCATGCGCTGGCGCTCTATGGGCTGGTAGGGATCGGTGTTGGCGCCGAGCATGATGGTCCGGCAGCGGTACGATGGCTTGCGCAGCTCGCTTTCGAGCAGCGCCGGGGCATCGGACTTGGCGAACAGGCGGGTTTCGAAGTCCAGTCCCGGGGACAGGCCGAGGAAGGCATGGGTGGGCCGGGCGTAGCAATAGACGCAGCCGTGCTCGCAGCCCCTGTAGGGGTTGATGGAGCGGTCGAAGCCCAGGTCCGGCGACTGGTTCCGCGAAATGACGGTGCGGCAGGTATCCTCGGTCACCGTGGTCCTGGGCGGCGGCAGGTCTTCGTCCAGGTCCCAGCCGTCGTCGACGGCGTGGCGCGACTCCGCCTCGAAGCGCCCGGCCGGGTTGCTGACCGCGCCCCGGCCCTTGACGGGCATCGCCGGCAATGGCTCGTCCATGGGGACAGGGTATCCGAAACGGCTAGAACATTTCAAGAACATTCGGCCCCACGGGTGGGTCCGTGCCGTCCGCGCCCGGGGTGTGGTATGCATGCATCGAAGCCTGGGGAGAATTAGCGCCGCCGTGCTCAGCATCGTCATCCCGACGCTCGAGGCCGCCGGCAGCCTGGGTCGGACCCTGGAGGCCATCGCCGGGGCCGACATCGCCCGCGAAGTGATCGTCGCCGACGGCGGATCGGCCGACGCCACCCGCCAGGTGGCGGCGCGCCATGGGGCGCGCATCGTCGATGCGCCCAGCGGGCGGGGCCGGCAACTGGCCGCCGGGGCGGAGGCCGCCACGTCGGAGTGGCTGCTGTTCCTCCACGCCGACACCGTGCCCCAGCCCGGGTGGGCGGAGGCCGTCGGCGCCTTCACCGCGGCGCCCGCCAACCGCCGCCGGGCGGCGGTCTTCCGGTTTGCCCTGGACGATCCGGCGCCGGCGGCGCGGCGCCTGGAACGCATGGTGGCGTGGCGCTGCACGACCTTCGGCCTGCCCTACGGGGACCAGGGGCTGTTGATCGGGCGCCGGTTCTACGACGACATCGGCGGCTTCGCACCGATCCCCCTGATGGAGGACGTGGACATCGTCCGGCGCATCGGGCGTCGCCGCCTGGTCGTCCTCGACGTGGCCGCCGTCGCCTCGGCCGAACGCTACCGCCGCGGCGGATACGTGGCCCGCCCCTTGCGCAATCTCACCTGCCTGGGCCTTTACTTTCTCGGCGTCCCGCCCAGGCTGATCGCCCGCATCTACCGGTGATACCAAGGAGCCCCATGGGACCGGCCAGCCATCTTGTCCTGTTCGTCAGGGCGCCGCGCTTGGGCCGGGTCAAGCGCCGCCTGGCCGCCGACATCGGCCTGGTCGCCGCGTCCGCCTTCTACCGGCACACCGTGGCCGCGGTGACGACACGGCTTGGCCGCGACCGGCGCTGGCGGTGCTGGCTGGCGGTGACCCCCGACAGCGCCGTCGGCGCGCCGGGGCTCGGCAGTCCCTGGTGTTCGCCCATTCCCCAGGGCACGGGCGATCTGGGCCGGCGCATGGCGCGGGTCCTGGACGCCCTGCCGCCGGGCCCGGCGGTCATCATCGGCACCGACATCCCCGATATCGGGCGCGGCCACATCGCCCGGGCCTTCTCCGCGCTCAAGGCGCACGACTGGGTGTTCGGCCCGGCGGCCGACGGCGGCTACTGGCTGGTCGGCGGGCGCCGGCGGCGGCGCGTTGGCGACCTTTTCGCGGGCGTCCGCTGGTCCACCGGGTTCACCCTCGCCGACACCCTTGCCAACCTGGGCCCGGGGCGGTCCGCGGCCCTGCTCGACACCCTCGACGACATCGACGACGGGGCGGCGTTCGCCCGCTGGCGCGCCCGCAAGGGCGGAGCACCCCGGCCTACTCGAGCCGCTCCTTGAGCCGGGGCATGAGTTCGACGAAGTTGCAGGGCTTGAAACGGCTGTCGAGCTGGTGGACCAGGATGTCGTCCCAGGCGTCCCGGCACGCCCCCGGCGAGCCGGGAAGGGCAAACAGGTAGGTGCCGCCGGCGACCCCGGCCGTGGCCCGGGACTGGATGGTCGAGGTCTTGATCTTTTGGAAGCTGAGCCAGCGGAAGAGCTCCCCGAAACCGGGGATCTCCTTCTCATAGACCGCCTGGAAGGCCTCCGGCGTGATGTCCCGTCCCGTCACCCCGGTGCCGCCGGTGGCGATCACCACGTCGATGTCCGCATCGGCGATCCAGGCCCTCAGCCTGGCGACGACGGCATCCTTCTCGTCGGGCACGATGTCGCGGGCGGCCACCCGGTGCCCGGCTTTCTCGATGCGCTCGGCCAATGTCTGGCCGGACTTGTCGGTGGCCGGCGTGCGGGTGTCGGAAACGGTGAGAACGGCGATGTTGACGGGAAGAAACGCGCGCTCACCTTCGATCTTCGCCATGTTGCGCCACCATGATCGGTTCCTGGCCCAGGGCTGTATAGACCGGCCACTTCCCGGCGGCAATAGCGTCCAGCGACGGCCGCGGCTGGCCCAGGCGGTCGCGGTAGATCCACAGATTGGTCAGCACCCGTTCGACGAATATGCGGGTTTCCCTGGACGGGATGCTCTCGATGAAGAACAGCGGATCGTTCAGGTGGTTGGTCCTGCGCCGCCATTTGTTGAGATTGCCGGGCCCCCCGTTCCAGGCGGCGGCGAGCAGGAAGAGATTCCCCTTGATCTTCGGGTCCTTGAGCAGGATTTCGATGTACTTCTGCCCCAGGGCCAGATTGACCTCGGGCGAGAAAAGGGCCCGCCGCTTGCTGCCCCGGTAGCGCCGGTCGCGGGCGACGAAGCTGGCCGTGCGGGGCATCAGTTGCATCAGCCCCCGCGCCCCGGCCCAGCTCTTGGCCATGGGGTTGAATCCGGACTCCTGGCGGACCAGGGCGTAGATCAACGCCCGGTCGATGCGGAAGCCCCCTTCCGGCACCCAGCGCGGCATCGGGTAGGCGGCCCCGTCATAGCCGCCGCCGCGGGGAAACAGCATGGCGTCCAGGCGCACGGCCAGGGCCGGCATGTCGGCATGGCTGGCCAGGGCCAGGATGACCCGCTGGAGCCCCGGTTCGGACCGCGTGGCCAGCCCGCGCAACTCGCGTTCGGCGCGGCGTTCCTCGCCGATGCGGATCAGGGCCACCGCCCGCCGGCCGGCCGGTGACGCGGACACCGCCTCCACCGCCCCATTTTCCAGCGGCGGCACGGTCCAGCGGAACGGCATGGGAAGTCCGAGCACCCGGCGCGCCAGCAGGCCGTAGAAGGTGCGCGGATAGGCCCCGGCCACGCCCAGCCAGCGGTTGACGTTTTCCGGCCGGCGGTTGACCAGATGGGTGCGCGCCGCCCAGAAGGCCGCCGCCGAGATCATCCACGGCGAGCCGGCGTGCTGGGCCGCCACCGCCTCGAAGTGGCGGCTGGCGTCGTCATACCGGCGCAGCCGCCAGGCCGCCAGCCCGGCCGTCCAGTGGGCCTCGGAAATGTAACGGCCGGACCGGTCGGCCGCCTCGCCGGCCCAGCGAAGGGCCCACTCGTCGCGGCCGTCGGCGAAGTAGCGGGCGCCGAGCCGGCCCCGGGCCTGGTCGTATTCGGCGGTGCTGAACAGCCGCCGCAGCTCCTTGGTCTCCAACAGCCTTTTCGCCGCCTTGGTCCAGCCGCTGCGCAACAGCCGGCGGAGTTGCCGCTTGTACCCCGCCACCTTTCGCCGCTGGGCGTGGGTCAGCCCTCTCCTCGGCGGCGGCCCCGGCAGGCCGGCGGCGTATCGGCCGTTGCCGTACAGGTATCCGCGGACCGGTGGTTTGGGCGCCAGCCAGTTCTTGGGTTTGCGCCTGAGGGCCAGCTTATACAGGCGCCCGGCATCCGGGTGGTCGGCGTATTTCGCCATCCACGCCTTCAACTCCTTGTACGGGGTGCGGTACTTGGTGGGGTGCAGGTAGCGTTGGGCCAGCACGTGGCCCATCAGCAGGCGGTCGGTCAGCTTGGCGACGAGGCGGTCGGCGGCCTTCCACCGGCCGCCCACCTGCAGGGCGAAGATGCGCCGGTAAAGGGCGACGTCCTCGTCGGACAGGATGCGCGGCAACGCCGCCCGCACGTCGGAGACGGCGGGATCGAGGGACGCCGACTCGGCCGCGGAGGGGCTTTCCCTGGAAACCGCATCGGCGGCCCGGGCAGGTGCCGGACCGAACACCCCCGCCGGGGCGACACAGGCGAGCGCCATGACGCAAAGCGCCAGGCGCCGGGACGAAATCAAAAAAATAACAAAGTCCCCCAGTTCCCTCGGTTCTGTATAAGGCATCGCCCCGGCACGGACAACCGCAAGGCCGGTCGAAACCGTCCCCAACGGGCGGAACATCCGCGGCCCGGGAACGGATATTCTCTCACAGAGGGTTTAATTTTCGTTTAATCTCAAGGAGATCGCGCCAAGCCTCGCCTTTGTGCGTCGCCGAGCGCAGAAGATAGGCCGGGTGGAAAACGGCCGTCGCCTCCACCGGGCGCGGCAGGCGCGGCGTGGAATAGGCGAACCAGCGGCCGCGCAGCTTGCCGATGCCGACGTTCTGCGCCAGCAACACCTTGGCCGCCGCGCCCCCCAGGGCGACCAGGATTTCCGGGTCGACCAGCTCGATGAGGCGCTCCACGAAGGGCATGCAGATGGCCATTTCCATGGTCGTCGGATTGCGGTTTCCCGGCGGCCGCCAGAACACGGTGTTGGAAATGTAGACCTGCGTCCTGTCCAGCCCGATGGACCCCAGCATGCGGTCGAGAAGCCGGCCGCTGACGCCGACGAAGGGCACGCCCTGGCGGTCTTCCTCGGCGCCCGGCGCCTCGCCGATGAGGATGATGCGGGCCTCGGGATTGCCGTCCCCGAGGACCAGGTTGGTGGCCGTCTTTTTCAGCCCGCAGCCGTCGAACCCCTCCAGGGCACGGCGCAATTCCTCCACCGTCATCGCCGCCGCGGCCAGGGCCCAGGCGCTGTGCAACGCCTGATCCGCCGCGGCCGGTTTCGCCGGCGTGCGCGCGGGCGCGGTGGGACGGGGCGTCTTCCATGCCGTGGACCGGCGGCGCCGGCCCGCGGGGGGCCACCGGGGGGTGTCCCCCCGACACCGTATGCGGGGGGCGCCCCCGCGACCCCCGGGGCCGCGCCGGCGCCGGGGGCGGCGAATTCCCTGCGGCGGCGGCCCGACGATTGACTTCGCGGGACCTCTACAGCTTCCCGCACCGCCGCCTCGCTTGCCTCATCGGAGCCGGTGTGGCGATGAGTCTCGCGGCGGCTGGCCCTTAC
>JADFHR010000097.1 GCA_022567015.1 Pseudomonadota bacterium | reverse complement strand
CGGCTTACCAAGGCTTTCGGCTAGGAGCGTGCGCTGTGGCGATGCGGGGCATCGCGAAGCGTGCGCGACGCCGTCCGAAAGCCTTGGTAAGCCGCCGTTGCGGTCGCGTATGCGGCCCGTCGGAGGGTGTCGAAAAGTTTCGACGATGCGCCGCATCGCCTGAAACTTTCCTCCTACCCGACGAGCCGCCTACGCGATCTCTATGAGTCATGATCAGTGACCCTTGGTATAACACGCCGTCAGGCCGGCTTTTCCCGCCAACCGTGGACGCAGCATTCCAGCATCCTGGCCATGAACCGGATCAACTCGCTCCCCTGGCCCGGGTGAAAGGCGCGCTTGCGCGATCCCAGGGCGAGCAGTCCCACGGGCGTCGTTGGATTCGGGCGCAGACGGGCCAGCGCCGCCGAGCGCACCAGCCCGGCGGCGGCGGCGAAGACCATCCCGTCATCGGTCATGTCGCGCACCAGGGCGACGTCCTGGTCGGCGCCGCCCAGCAGGCGGTCCACGGTGCCGCCGGCGAAGCGGCGGACATCCGCGCCATCCACGCCGGCCACCGGCCGCGAGCCGGTCTCGAAGCCGATGGCGACCACGTCCACGTCCAGAAGCAGCGGCAAATCGTCGTTGACCACCCGCACCATGTGCTCGAAATCACCGGCCGCGAGCATGGCCAGCACGGCGGCGTGGGCGCGGGTCTGGCTCGACAGGTTGCTGCGGCTGGTCTCGATGATCTCCTGGGCGCAGGCGCGCAGGCTCTCGACCTCGTCGCGCAGGCGCTCCAGGATGAACCGCTGCATGTCCACCACGCCGTCGCCCTGCCAGCGCGCCGGCGGGGTCATGGCCGCCAGCACGTCGGCGTGGCGGGTGAAGAAGTCGGGATGGCGGCGCAGATAGCCGGCGACCCGGGCCTCGGAAAGTCCGCCCCTGGCCGGCCCCGGCGCAACCAGGGCGTCTTTTTTCTTTTGGGTCATGGCTTGGATCTTGCCTTTCCGGGAAGGGACGCACGAAACACAATCCCAATTCGCCAAGCGAACGGGAGTCGCTAGTACCCTCTATCATAATAGGATGGTACGTGTGATCGTCTTTTCGCGTCTTTTGGGCAGGAAGCGTCGCGCCGGCGATGCGGGACATCGTCAAGCGTCGCTGACGCCCCCAAAAGGCGCGAAAAGCGACCCTTCGGGCGGCCATGGGTGGTCATCGGACGTCGTCGCGCGGCTCTCGTGATGCGCCGGCATCACTTCGAACCACGCTCCTAGCCGAATGACCACCCATGGCCGTCACACGTGTCATCCTATTATGATAGAGGGTACAAGACTGTAGCCCATGCCTCCGCCCCATGCCAGTTCCCGCCGCCGTCCCGGCGACCGGGTCAGCGTGTTGCTGCCCCTGCCGCTCGCCGGGGCCTACGAGTACCGGGTGCCCGACGGGCTGGCGGCGGAGCCGGGCGATTTCGTTGTCGTGCCCCTTGGCGCCCGCGAGACGGTGGGCGTGGTCTGGGGGGCGGCTAGCGGCGGCGTGGCGGAGGAGAAACTCAAAACCATTTCCCGGCCCCTCGAAGCGCCCCCGCTGCCCGAGGTGTCGCGGCGTTTCATCGACTGGGTCGCCGCATACACCGTGCATGCCGCGGGCGCCGTGCTCAAGATGGCGATCGGCGTGCCCGGCGCCCTGCACCCGCCGAAGCCCGTCGTCGCCTACGCGCTCGATCCCCAGCCGCCGGAAATCCGCATGACGCCGGCGCGGCGGCGGGTGCTCCGCATATTGGCCGACGGGCCGCCGCGCCCGGCCACCGAGGTGGCCCGGGAGGCGGCAACAAGCCCCTCGGTCGTCCGCGGCCTTGCCGCCGCCGGCGTGATCTCGGCCGCCGACGTGCCCGCCCGGCCGTTGGTTGGCGTGCCCGACGGACGCCGGCCGGGGCCGGCCCTGTCGCCGGCACAGGCGGAAGCGGCGGAGGATCTGAGGGGCAAGACCGAGCGCGGAGGGTTCGCCGTCACCCTGCTCGACGGGGTTCCCGGCGCCGGCAAGACGGAGGTCTATTTCGAGGCCGTGGCCGAGGCCCTGAAGCAGGGCCGCCAGACCCTGGTGCTGCTCCCTGAAATCGCCCTCACCGTCCAGTGGCTGGCCCGCTTCCGCGCCCGATTCGGCGCCGCCCCGGTGGAGTGGCATTCCGACCTCACGCCGGCCCAGCGGCGCACCGGGTGGCGGGCGGTGGCGGAAGGCCGCGCGCGGGTCGTGGTGGGGGCGCGCTCGGCCCTCTTCCTGCCCTTTCCCGAACTCGGCCTGATCGTCGTCGACGAGGAGCACGACACCGCCTACAAGCAGGAAGACGGCGTGGTGTACAACGCCCGCGACATGGGCGTCGTGCGGGCCCGCCTGGGCGCCATTCCCATCGTCCTGGTGTCGGCCACGCCTTCGTTGGAAACCGTGGTCAACGCCGGGCGCGGGCGGTACGCCAGGGTGCACCTGCCGGACCGCCACGCCGGGGCGGCGTTGCCCGAGGTCAGCCTGGTGGATATGCGCCGGGACACGCCGCCCCGCGGCCGCTGGATTTCGCCGGTGTTGCGCGCCGCCCTTGAGCGGACCCTCGGCGGCGGCGGTCAGGCCATGCTCTTTCTCAACCGCCGCGGCTATGCGCCGCTGACCCTCTGCCGGAGGTGCGGCCACCGGCTGCAATGCCCGCGCTGCACCGCCTGGCTGGTGGAGCACCGCCGCACCGGCCGCCTGCAGTGCCATCACTGCGGCTACGCGGTGCGCCTGCCCGGGCACTGCCCCTCCTGCGAGGCCGAAGACAGCTTCGCCGCCTGCGGCCCCGGCGTCGAGCGCCTGGCCGAGGAGGTCGACGCCCTGTTCCCCGGCGTCCGCCACGCCATCGCCGCCAGCGACACCATCCCCGGCCCGCGCGCTGCGGCGGACCTGATACGCCGCATCGAAGACCAGGACATCGACCTGGTGATCGGCACCCAGATCGTGGCCAAGGGCTACCACTTTCCCCTGCTCACCCTGGTCGGGGTGGTCGACGGGGACCTGGGACTGGGCGGCGGCGACCTGAGGGCGGCGGAGCGGATGTATGCGCTTCTCTACCAGGTGGCGGGCCGCGCCGGGCGCGCGCAAAAGGCGGGCCGGGTGTTGGTCCAGACCTACATGCCCGAGCACCCGGTGATGGCGGCGCTGGTGTCGGGGGACCGCGACCGTTTTCTCCAGGCCGAGGCCGCGGTCCGCGAACAGGCCGGCATGCCGCCCTTCGGCCGGCTGGTGGCGCTCATCGTCTCGGGGCGCGACGAAGGCGCCGTCGACGAGGCGGCGAGGTGTTTGCGCCGCGCCGCGCCGCGCAGCCAGGGCGTCGAGGTGCTCGGGCCGGCGCCGGCGCCCATCGCCCGGCTCCGCGGACGCCACCGGCGAAGGCTGCTGTTGAAGGCCGGAAAGCAAGTAAACGTGCAACCGCTGGTGCGCCGCTGGCTGGCCGCCGCGAAGACGCCCGGCACGGTGCGGATCCAGGTGGACGTGGACCCGTACAGTTTTTTGTGAACGGGGCCTTGTCAATCAACCGGGACGCACCCGCAAACGGCGCTGCGCGGGATCCGTCCCCGGCCTTCCGGGCGGCATTTCCGGGCTCGGCACATGCCCCGCTGAGGCGCAGGAATCCGCCTTTTTCGCGCCGCTTTCAAGGCCGGGAGCCGGCTTGCATGGCTGGGGCGACTATGGTAGACAACAGGCCCTGTCCGCACTGGGTCGTTTTGTTATTTTCGGGGGCTGGTAGGCTCCTGAACCTCGTCGGGAACCCAATCAAGGATCTTCGCTAAGTGTCATCGAAGACCACAGGCGCCACCGGCCTTGCCGGCCGCTATGCCACCGCCCTGTTCGAATTGGCGGACGCGGACGGGGTGCTGGACCAGGTGGCCGACGATCTCGGGCGCCTGGAAGCCATGATCCACGTCAGCGACGATTTGACCCGGCTGATCCGCTCGCCGGTGATCTCCCGTGAGGACCAGACGCGGGCCATGACGGCGCTGATGGAAAAGTCCGCCATGGGCGAGTTGAGCGTGCGCTTCGTCGGCGTGGTGACGCAGAACCGGCGGCTGTTCGTGCTCCCCCACATGATCACCGCGTACCGCGCCCTGCTGGCGGCGCACCGGGGCGAGGCCAGCGTCGAGGTGATCTCGGCCAAAACCCTGAGCGAAAAGCAGCGCACCGCCATCGGCGCCGCCCTGAAAAAGGCGGTCGGCGCCACGATCGTGCTCGACCTCAAGGTGGATCCCGGGCTGCTTGGCGGTCTGATCGTGCGCGTCGGATCGCGGATGTTCGACAGCTCGCTCAGTACCAAGCTGCAACACCTGCGCCTGGCCATGAAAGGAGTTGCGTGATGGATATCCGGGCGTCGGAGATTTCGGCGATCCTCAAGGAACAGATCGCCAATTTCGGTACCGAGGCCGAGGTCGCCGAGGTCGGTCAGGTGCTTTCCGTCGGTGACGGCATCGCCCGCGTCTACGGGCTGGACAACGTGCAGGCCGGCGAGATGGTCGAGTTCCCGGGCGGCATCAAGGGGATGGCCCTCAACCTGGAAACCGACAACGTCGGCATCGTCATCTTCGGCGAGGACCGCGGCATCAAGGAAGGGGACACGGTGAAGCGCACCTGCGCCATCGTCGACGTGCCCGTGGGCAAGGCGCTTCTCGGCCGCGTCGTCGATGCCCTGGGCAATCCCATCGACGGCAAGGGCCCCCTCGGCGATACCGAACGCGCGCGCATCGAGGTCAAGGCGCCCGGCATCATCCCGCGCCGGTCGGTGCACGAGCCCGTGCAGACCGGGCTGAAGGCCATCGACTGCTTGATTCCCATCGGCCGCGGCCAGCGCGAACTCATCATCGGCGACCGCCAGACCGGCAAGACCGCCATCATCCTCGATACCATCATCAATCAGCGGGACATCAACAAAAACGCCAAGGACGAATCGGAAAAGCTGTACTGCATCTACGTGGCGATCGGCCAGAAGCGCTCGTCGGTGGCGCGGATCGTGAAGACGCTGGAAGATCACAACGCCATGGACTATACGATCGTGGTCGCCGCCACCGCGTCGGAGCCGGCGCCGCTGCAGTTCCTGGCGCCCTATGCGGGCTGCACCATGGGCGAGTACTTCCGCGACAACGCCATGCACGCGGTGATCTTTTATGACGACCTGTCCAAGCAGGCCGTCTCGTACCGCCAGATGTCGCTGCTTCTGCGCCGCCCGCCGGGGCGCGAGGCCTATCCGGGCGACGTCTTCTATCTGCACTCGCGCCTGCTCGAGCGCGCCGCCAAGATGAACGACGACAACGGCGGCGGCTCGCTCACCGCCCTGCCGGTGATCGAGACCCAGGCCGGCGACGTCTCCGCCTATATCCCCACCAACGTGATCTCCATCACCGACGGCCAGATCTTCCTGGAGACGGAATTGTTCTACGCCGGCATCCGCCCGGCGGTGAACGTGGGCATTTCGGTCAGCCGCGTCGGCTCCGCCGCCCAGGTCAAGGCCATGAAGCAGGTGGCCGGTACCATCAAGCTGGAACTGGCCCAGTACCGGGAGATGGCGGCGTTCTCCCAGTTCTCCTCCGACCTCGACCCGGCGACCCAGCGCCTGCTCGCCCGCGGCGCCCGGTTGACCGAAATGCTCAAGCAGGGGCAGTTCGCGCCGTGCCCGGTGGAGGAGCAGGTGGTTTCCATTTTCGCCGGGGTGCGCGGATACCTGGACAAGATCGAGGTCAAGGACGTCACCCGCTTCGACGCCGCCATGCTGGACGAGCTCAGGGCCAACGGGCAAGACATCCTGCACTCCATCCGCGACGAGAAAGAGCTGTCCGAGGAAACGGAAGGGAAACTGAAATCCTTCCTCGACGGCTTTGCCAAGACGTTTTCGTGACGCCGGTTCGCAACGGCGCGGCGGTCACCGGCGGTGAACCACGATGCCCAATCTAAAAGACCTGAGAATCCGCATCGCCACCGTCAAGTCGACGCAGAAGATCACGTCGGCCATGAAGATGGTGTCGGCCTCCAAGCTGCGCCGGGCCCAGGCCGCGGCGGAAGCCGCGCGCCCCTACGCGGACCGCATGGAGCGCATGCTCGGCGCCCTCACGGCCAGCCTGCCCACCGTCGAGGGCGCGCCCGCGCTTCTTGCCGGAAGCGGCGGCGATCGGTCCCACCTGATCGTCCCCATCACCGCCGACAGGGGACTGTGCGGCGGCTTCAATTCCAGTATCGTCCGGGCGGTCAGACGGCACGTCATCGCCCTTCAGGGGAGCGGCAAATCGGTGACCATGCTGTGCGTCGGCCGCAAGGGGCGGGACGCGCTCAAGCGCGATTACGAAAGCCTTATCCTCGACACCTTGGAGGACGTGACCAAGACGGGAGCGGGATTCGAGGCCGCCCACGACATCGGCCAGCGCCTGTGTGCCATGTTCGAGGCCGGGGAATTCGACGTCTGCACGGTCTTCTTCAACACCTTCAAGTCGGTCATCAGCCAGGTGGTGACGACGCGCCAGGTGATTCCCCTGCCGGCGCCCGAAGGCGCGGACGACGCGGACGACGCGGCCGGCCACGACGGCTCCAAGGCGCTGTACATCTTGGAGCCGTCGGAGGAAGAGATTCTGGAGGCGTTGCTGCCGCGCAACGTCTCGGTGCAGATGTTCCGCGCCCTCGCCGAGAGCTATGCGTCCGAGCAGGGGGCGCGGATGACGGCCATGGACAACGCCACCCGCAACGCCGGCGAGATGATCGACGACCTGACCCTCACCTACAACCGCACCCGCCAGGCGGTCATCACCAGCGAACTGATCGAGATCATTTCCGGCGCCGAGGCGGTATAATACCAAGGGATGCTGATCATGACCCATAGAGACGGCTTACCAAGGTTTTCGGCCAGGAGCGTGCGCTGTGGCGATGCGGGGCATCGCGAAGCGTGCGCGACGCCGTCCGAAAGCCTTGGGTAAGCCGCCGTTCCGGTCGCGTATGCGGCCCGTCGGAGGGCGTCGAAAAGTTTCGACGATGCGCCGCATCGCCCGAAACTTTCCTCCTACCCGACGAGCCGCCTACGCGATCTCTATGAGTCATGATCAGCATCCCTTGGTATAAGGCCCGCCGGGCGGCCGGATACGCACTTTCCCTAGGGGAGCCAGCACGATGAAAAAGAACATTTTCGGCACCGTCACCCAGGTCATGGGCGCCGTCGTCGACGTGCGCTTCGAAGGCGACCTGCCGAACATCCTGAACGCCCTGGAGATCGACCACCAGGGCAAACGGCTGGTGCTCGAGGTGGCGCAGCACCTGGGCGAGTCCACGGTGCGGACCGTCGCCATGGACACCACCGACGGCCTGGTGCGCGGCCAGAAGGTGGTCGACAGCGGCGGCCCGATCACGGTGCCCGTGGGCCCGGAGACCCTGGGCCGCATCATCAACGTCATCGGCGAACCCGTCGACGAGCGCGGTCCGGTGAAGACCAAGAAGCGCCTGCCCATCCACAGGCCGGCGCCCGCGTTCGTCGACCAGTCCACGGACACCGAGATCCTGATCACCGGCATCAAGGTCATCGACCTTATCGAACCCTACCCCAAGGGCGGCAAGGTCGGCCTGTTCGGCGGCGCCGGCGTGGGCAAGACCGTGATCATCATGGAACTGATCAACAACATCGCCAAGGCCCACGGCGGCTATTCGGTGTTCGCCGGCGTCGGCGAGCGCACCCGCGAGGGCAACGACCTGTATCACGAGATGATCCAGTCCGGCGTCATCGATCTGGACGGCCCCGGGTCCAAGGCGGCGCTGGTGTACGGCCAGATGAACGAGCCGCCGGGCGCCCGCGCCCGCGTCGGCCTCAGCGGGCTGACCCTGGCCGAATACTTCCGCGACGAGGAAGGCCAGGACGTGCTGCTGTTCATCGACAACATCTTCCGCTTCACCCAGGCCGGCTCCGAGGTGTCGGCGCTGTTGGGGCGCATCCCGTCCGCCGTGGGATACCAGCCGACCCTGGCCACCGACATGGGGGAATTGCAGGAACGCATCACGTCGACCAACAAGGGCTCGATCACCTCGGTGCAGGCCATCTACGTGCCGGCGGACGACCTGACAGACCCGGCCCCGGCCACCTCGTTCGCGCACCTGGACGCGACGACGGTGCTGTCGCGCCAGATCTCCGAGCTCGGCATCTATCCCGCCGTGGACCCGCTGGATTCCACGTCGCGCGTGCTCGATGCGCAGATCGTCGGCCAGGAACACTACGATGTGGCCCGCGAGGTGCAGCGCATCCTGCAGACCTACAAATCCCTGCAGGACATCATCGCCATCCTGGGCATGGACGAACTCAGCGAAGACGACAAGCTGGCCGTGGCGCGGGCCCGCAAGATCCAGCGTTTCCTGAGCCAGCCCTTCCATGTGGCCGAGGTGTTCACCAGCACGCCGGGCGTGTTCGTGTCCCTGGAAGACACCATCAAGGGCTTCAAGGGCATCTGTGCCGGCGAATACGACCACCTGCCCGAAGCCGCCTTCTACATGGTGGGCACCATCGAGGAAGCGGTGGAGAAGGCCAAGAAGATGGCGGTGGAAGCGGCCTGAACGGGCCCGTTCAGAAAGGAACCCCCAGATGACGGAGAAGGTCCCGTTCGAACTGGTGACGCCGGAACGCGTGGTGTTCGCCGAGGAGGCGGACATGGTTGTGGTGCCGGGCGGGGACGGCGATTTCGGCGTCCTGCCCGGGCACGCGCCGCTTCTGTCCACGGTGCGCCCCGGCACCGTCGAGGTGTACGAAGGCGATCGCGTAACCATGCGGATCTTCGTCTCCGGCGGCTTCGCCGAGGTGGCGGACGGACGCTGCACCGTGCTCGCCGACGAAGCCGTGCCCGCTTCCGAGATCGACCGCGCCGACGCCGAGGGACGGCTGGGGCGCGCCCGGGAGGCGCACCGGGAGGCCGCCCCCGAAAGCCCCGAACAGCGGGATGCCGAAGCCGAACTGCGCGCCGCCGAGGCCAGACTCGCCGCGGCGGGGGCTGCCACCAAGTAACGAAGGGGACATTCGACGTTCGTGCCCCCCTTTTTCCCGGGACGGGCCCCATGAAACTCTATCTGGTTCAGCACGCCGAAGCGGTGCCGGCCGAGGACGATCCGGACCGGCCGCTCAGCGACAAGGGGCGCACCGACGTCCAGCGCGTGGCCTCCTTCCTGGCCCGCAGCGTGCGCGTCGGCCGCATCGTCCACAGCCCCAAGATGCGCGCCCGCGACACCGCGGTGCTGCTGGCCCAGGCGCTGGGTCCGGGGGGCGTGGTGGAGGAGGCGGCGTCCGGCCTCGCGCCCAACGATTCGGTCGAGGTGGCCGCCGACCTCATCGCCGGATGGCCGGAGGACACGATGATGGTCGGGCACCTGCCGTTCATGGACCGGCTGGCTTCGCGCCTGGTCGCCGGTTCGGAAGAGGCGAACGTCGCCGCCTTCCAGCCCGGCACCGTGGTCTGCCTGGAGCGCGCCGACGACGGCGGCTGGGCGCTGGCCTGGATGGTGCGGCCGGAGTTGCTGGGAGGGTAGGCCGGGTCCCATCCGTACGCCAGGGCCGCGGCAAGCACCGGAACACGCAGCGAGGGCACGGACGTGAAGGTCGTCATCACCGGAGGCACCGGTTTCATCGGGTTGAACCTGGCCCGGCGGCTTGTGCTCAGGGGCGCGCTCACCGGGCCGTCGGGCGCCGCCGAGGAGATCGACAGCATCGTGCTGTTCGACGCCGTGACGCCCACGGCCCGGCCGCCGGGCCTGGACGGGCGCGTCGACATCGTCGCCGGCGATGTCGCCGACCGGGACGCGGTGTCCGCCCTCATCGACCGCGACGACATCTCGGTGTTTCATCTGGCCTCGGTGGTGAGCGGCGAGGGCGAGCGGGACTTCGACCTTGCCTTGCGGGTAAATGTTGACGGCACCCGCACCGTCCTCCAGGCATGCCGGGCGCGCGCCGGCGCGCCCAGGGTCGTGTTCACCAGCTCGGTCGCCGCCTTCGGCGGCGCCGCCATGCCGGCGACGGTCACCGACACCACCAAGCAGACCCCTGAGACCACCTACGGCATGACCAAGTCCATCGGCGAGCTGATGATCAACGACTACACCCGCAAGGGATTCCTGGACGGCCGCGCGGCGCGCCCGCCGGCCGTCATCATCCGCCCGGGCAGGCCCAACGCGGCGGCGTCGAGCTTCGCCAGCGGGATCTTCCGCGAGCCCCTGAACGGCGAGGAATGCGTGTTGCCGGTTGCGCCCGAGACCCTGGTCCACGTGCTCGGCCAACGCAACTGCGTGGAGGGACTGATCGTGCTGCACGAGGCCGACGGCGCCGCCCTCGGCGACGACCGCGCCGTCAACCTGCCCAGCGCCACCTATGCGGTGAGCGAGATGATCGAGGCGCTGAAACGGGTCGCCGCCGCCAACGGCCGGGCGCTGGGGCCGATCACGGTGCGCCCCGATGCGGCCGTCGAGCGCATCATCGCCGGCTGGCCCACATGGACCGAGGCCGACCGCGCCCTGGCGCTGGGCTGCCCGGCGGACGAAAGCCTGGACCGGGTCATCCAGGACTACATCGACGACTTCCTCGGCGGGTGAGCGTCGGGGGTTCCGCCTCCTCGGCTTCCGATATAAAAGTTCCCTATTAGGGAACTTCTTTTATTGCTCCCAATATGGGAACAGTGTATAACGGCGATCATTATGAGAATCGCCGGCGTCGGCATCCTTTTTGAGTTCATGCGGCGGCGTCCGGATTCCAAGGGCCCGCTCGAGACCTGGATAGCGCTGGTCAAAGCGGCGAGTTGGGAAAAGAACACCGACATTCGGCAGATGTCAGGCTCGGCGAGTTTTCTGGGTGACCGGCGGATCGTGTTTAACATCAAGGGTCGGCGTTATCGCCTCGATGTCAAGGTCAGTTACAAAAGCCGGGTGGTACAGGTTATCCGAATCGGGACACACGCCGAGTACGACAAATGGAAGTTCTAATACCAAGGGTCGCTGATCATGACTCATAGAGATCGCGTAGGCGGCTCGTCGGGCAGGAGGAAAGTTTCAGGCGATGCGGCGCATCGTCGAAACTTTTCGACGCCCTCCGACGGGCCGCATACGC
>JADFHR010000096.1 GCA_022567015.1 Pseudomonadota bacterium | reverse complement strand
GGCTTGCGCAGGTAGCTGTTGGCCCCGCCGTTGTAGCCGTTGACGATGTCCTCCTCTTCGTCCGAGGTGGTCAGGATGACCACCGGAATCCGCTTCGTCCGCTCGTCCTCGCGGACCTTGCGCAGGACCTCCAACCCCCCGATCTTGGGAAGCTGCAAGTCGAGCAGGATCAGGGCCGGAGACTCCTCGGCGTCGCGGCCCGCGTATTTGCCCGTTCCGAACAGGTAGTCCAGGCCCTCCGCCCCGTCGCCGGCCACCACGATTTCGTTGGCCATGTTGTTCTTTTGGAAGGCGTGGAGAGTCAGCTCCACGTCGTCCGGGTTGTCCTCGATAAGGAGAATGGTTGTCCGGTCCATGGTTCCTTACCCCTCCTGTGAAAGCGTGAAAAAGAACGTCGCGCCATTGTCCACCTCGGCTTCCGCCCAGACCGTTCCCCTGTGGCGGTTGATGATCCGCTGCACGGTGGCGAGCCCGATCCCCGTTCCTTCGAATTCCGCCGCCCCGTGGGCCCGTTGGAAGGGCGCGAACAGCTTGTCGGCATAGCTCATGTCGAAGCCCGCCCCGTTGTCCCGCACGAAGTACACATTCCTGCCATCGCCGTTGGTGACGCCGAACTCGATCCGTGCCTGGTCCTTCTTGCCGGTGTATTTGACGGCATTGCCGAGCAGATTTTGCAGGGCCACCTTGATCAGCTGCTCGTCCCCGGCGGCGGTCACGCCGCGGGCGACCTTGAACGTCATGTCCCGGTCGGGTTGCGACTCCTTCAACTCGCCCACGATGGAATCGACGATCTTCGAAAGATCCAGCTCTTTGCGTTTCAGATTACCGCGGGCCAGGCGGGACAGTTGCAGGACGGCGTCGATGAGCTGACCCATTTTCTGGCTGCCGGCACGGACGCGCTGCAAATAATTCTTGCCCTCGTCGTCGAGCGACTCCGCGTGCTCCTCCAGAAGGATGCGGCTGAACCCGTCGATGGTGCGCAGGGGCGCCCTGAGGTCGTGGGAGACGGAGTACGAGAACGCCTCCAGTTCCTTGTTTGCGGCCTCCAGTTCCGCGGTACGCTGGACCACGCGCCCCTCGAGGCTCGTATTCAGGCGGCGGATTTCCTCCTCCGCCTGTTTGCGTTCGGTGATGTCGGTGCCGATGGCGCCGACGGCGACGATTTCGCCGGTCGCGCCCCGGATCGGAAACTTGACCGTGAGAAAGGTGTGGACGCCGTCGTCCTGAACCCACTCCTCTTCGTTTTCGATGGTCTGCCCGGAGTCGATCACCGCCTGATCGTGCCCGGCGAAGGAATCCGCCACTTCCTTGGGGAAGATGTCGCGCGAGGTCTTGCCCCTGGCCTCTTCGTCGGTGACCCCGAACAGGATCTCGGACTGGCGGTTGATCAGGGTGTAGCGCCCGTCCAGATCCTTGATGTGAATCTTCGTCGGCGAGTTGTCGACGACGGCCCGGAACTGCTCCTTGCTCTCGCGCAGCGCTACTGCCGCCTGCTTGCGCTCGGTGATGTCGAACAGGGTCGTGCAAATGGCCGGACCGCCCTCCCAATCGATATGGAACGAACGGTTTTCCAGCCAGATCTTGGAGCCGTCCTTGCGCAGTCCCCTGTATTCGTAATCCACCGGCGCCGGTTCCCCGCGAAGCCGGGCCTCGTGATACCCGAGCAGGCGAGCCCGTTCCTCGGGGGCGGTCATGGCCTCCCTCGACTCAAGCGCAAGGATCTCATCGGCGCTGTCGTAGCCAAACATCTCGACCAGACTTTGGTTGACATAAAGGGTGCGCAGGTTCCGGTGCACCAGGATGCCCTGGCTGGACCCGTCGATCAGGATACGGAACCGTTCCTCGCTCTCGCGCAACGCCACTTCGGCCTGTTTGCGCTTGGTGATGTCACGCCCGCGGACGATAACGTAACCGGTTTCGGGCACCGTACTGATGAGAAAGGAGAGGGTCCGGTCGGCGCACGCGTACTCGAATTCCTTGGATGCGCCGGTCTCGAGGACCTGTGTAAACATCCGGCGCCAGTCTTCCGGCGCCGGCTCGCCAATTCCGCACGCCAACTCCTTCAAAACGCGCCCGCTCGCCGGGTTGGCGTACAACAGCTTGCCATCGGCCGCGAAGCGCAGAACCGGCTCCGGGTTTTGCTCCGGGAAATTCGCCAGGTCCCGTATCTTCTTTTCCGCCCGCTTGCGCTCGGCGATTTCCCGGGTCAACGTCCTGGTGCGCTCCTCGACCCGCTGTTCCAGCCGCTCGTTGGCCTCTTGCAGCGCCTGTTCGCCCCGGAGGAGGTCGATGTACTGCTGCTTGAGGATGCGGTCGGCGCGTCGGACGATCAGGAACAGCACCGCGTACAGCAGCCCGAATACCAGCAACAGGCCGATCGCGAGCCTGGACGTGAAGCGCTCGATCTTGCCGATGAGCGGCGTCACATCCGAATAGAGCTCGAAGACCGCCTCTATCGGACCGTCGCCGCGCCGGATCGGCAGGTAGGTTTCCACCAGATGCCGGTCCAAGGCCTCGCCGGAAAAGGTGCTGAATCTCTCCTTGTGGGCGAGCTTGCTGCCCGCCCTACCCTCGCGCGCGGCGGCGAAAAAACCAGGATTGTTGCTCTTGTCGTCGCCGATCTGGCTTGCCTGCGAGGAGAACACGGTGAGCCCGTCGAGGTTATAGATTTTGACCTTGAGCACGGGCAGTCCGGCGCTGAGTGCCTTCAGGGCGTCATGGATTTGCCGCGTTTCCGGGCGCGCCCGCAAGGCGTCGCCATCGAGACCCGAGACCGAGGTGACATAGCCGGAGAAACGCGGCCAGATGGTGTTGGCGAACGAGCGCGCCAGCCCCACGTTCTGAGCCTCCGCCAACTCGATCAGTTCGTTCACCGCGGTCTGGCGGTAAAGCATCACCAGCACGATGGTAACAGAGAGGATGGCGACCGCGCTGGTCAGGGAAAAATACCGAAGGAGCTTGAACATTGGTGTACCGTTCTACGCGAAGCGTGAGCCCAAAATTGCCGGCCGCGTGAGGACCACCGGCCCCAATCCCCGGGGAACCCGGCCTTTCCGGGGCGGTCCAAGCCTCCGTCGCTTCTTCCAAAGCGGCCGCCCACAACCGGTTGCTGGTTCCCTGCAAATCCAGGTGCCCCCGGGCGCGGCGACCGTTGGTGTCCAGAGGCGCGATTATACAAAGGACGCGGTTTAGAATCGGTTAACGGGATACCGGTGGTTGACAGGGGAATGGGACGGTAAAATTTAGGCGTCAAGGGGCCGGGATTTCATGACGGGCGCGCCGGGGAGCCGGGGCCGCGGTTGACATCCGCCGGCCCGCGGCCAATCCTTGCGCGTCGTATGGGCGGAATCCTCCTTTTCCTGGGCTTTTTGCTGCTGGGCTACGCCCCCCGCCCCGTGGAGGCGGCGGCGGACGGGCCCGTCGACGCGCGCGGCGTTCTGCGCCATGCGCTTGCCGCGGCCTGCGACGCGGCGGACATGCGTCCCCGGGACCCCGGCTGGCGCCTGGGCCAGGCGACCCTGGTGGAGGAGAGCGTTTTCGACCTCGGCGGCCGTCCGGGGCGCCTCAGGCGCCTGTTCCGCCTGCCCTCGGGCGATGAGCTTCGCATGCGCCTTTTCTTTCCCGGCGGCCGGCTGCGCCGGGCCGGCGCCGACGTCTACCAGGCCACGGGCGGCGGCGCAACGCGCCCCGTCATGACGGCAACGGCCGGCGGCGACTGCCGGATCGCCGGCGGCCGGCGAATCCTCTACGACAGCCGGGGACAGGCAACCGAGCTGGTCTTTCTCGGCCCGGACCTGGAAGACACCGGGCGGAGGGAACCCCTGAACGCGCCCGTCCCGGCCGGCGCCGATCCCGGCGGCGTGACCGTGGCCCATGTCGACAGCGGCATCAACTACACCATCCCGGCCCTGGCCGCGCGGCTGGCGCGCGACCCCACCGGCCGGGCGCTGGGTTACGACTACTGGGACATGGACGACCGCCCCTTCGACGCCGACACCGGGCGCTCTCCGTTCTTTCCCATCCGTCACGGCACCCGGGTGGCGGGCATCCTGGTCCGCGAGGCGCCCGATGTGCGCCTCCTTCCCTACCGCTATCCGCGCCCGGCCATGGGGCGCATGGCCGACATGGTCGCCGACGCCGACGCCAACGGGGCGCTCATCGTCGCCATGCCCATGGGCAGCAACGATCCCGGCGCCTGGCAGCCGTTCGCCGAGGCCGCCGGCCTGCGGCCCCATATGCTGTTTGTCATCTCGGCCGGCAACAACGGCCGCGACATAGACGCCGAACCGGTCTACCCGGCGGTGCTGGGGCTGGAAAACTTCCTCGTCGTCACGTCATCGGACGCCACCGGACGCCTGGCGCCGGGGTCGAACTGGGGCGTGGAGCACGTGGACGTGATGGTGAACGGGGAAAACCTGGACACCATCGACCACCGGGGGGCGCGCACCAAGGTCTCGGGCTCGAGCTTCGCCGTGCCGCGCATCGCCGCCCTCGCCGCGCGGTTGGCGAAAAAACACCCCACGTGGCGGGCGGCGGAGTTGAAAAAGGCGATCCTGGCGCGCGCCCGGCGGTCGCCGTTCCACCGCACGCCGGTGGTCCGCCACGGCTGGATACCCTATCCGCAGGAGGACGGCTGAGCGCGCGCCTCAGCCGGTCAACCCGGCGGGCCGGGAGGCGGGCGGTCGTCGGCGAGGAAGTCCCGCGCCCGCGGGGCGAGGTCCGGGTGGTGTTTTTCCAAGAGGGCGAGGGCGCGCTGGGCGAGATCCGCATTACCGCCCCATTTCCCCACCTGGACGGCGAGGCGCAGAACCCGCCTGTCGGCCGGGACAACGCCGAGCAACCAGGCAAGATGCGGCACCGCCGCCCCATAGCGGCGGGAGAAATCCAGCATGACGGCGAGCCCGAGCCGCGAATTGATGGCGTTGGGGTCCTGTTCCAGGGCGCGCTCGAACATGGCGACGGAGTCGTCGACGCGCCGGGCCCGGCCGAAAAACTGGCCGGCAAGATCGAACAACTGGCGGTTCCCGCTCGCCACGCACGACTCGGCGATGGCGTCGCCGAGCGCGGCCTCGGCCGGGCCCCGGCGCGCCTGTTCCAGGGCCTCGATGCATTTCCGGTAGTGGACGCCCAGGGCGCGGCTGGCGTCTGCGTAGCGGGGCCCGCTGCGGGCGCGCAGGACGGCCAGTTGGGTGGCCCCGATGGCCTCGTGCCGCCCTTCGCCGCCGGAGGTGACGATGCCGACCAGCCGCCCGGCGCCGTCGACCAGGGCGCCGCCGCTGTTGCCGGGCTGGCTGTGGGCGGAGTGGTGCAGGCGGGCCAGCGGCTTGCCCTTGGCCGGCGGCAGGATGATCCGTCCCGGCGCGTAGACGCGGACGCGCTCCCGGCCCACGTCGACGCCCACCGCATACACCTCGGCGCCGGCGTCCGCCGGTGCCATCTCCAGGGCCGGGCCGCCGTTCAGCCCCTCGGCCCTGAGCAGCACCAGGTCGCCCGGATAATCGGTGGCAACCACCTGCGCCCGCATGACGGGCCCGCCGGGCGGGAAAACGTCCGCCCACGGGAGGTCGGCCACCACGTGGCGGTTGGTCACCAGGAGCCCGGGCCCGATCAGCACGGCGCTGGCCACGGGGTCGAACGACGCGATCCGGAAGACCCGCCCGCGCGCCGCGCAAACCGGCTCCGGCGCCTGGCAGCGGTCCTCTTCCGCTTTTGCCGCCGCCCCACCGGCCAACAGGCCGAGCAGGCCGCCCACGGCGAGGGACGCCGCCACGCCGTGCCCGAACATTCGCGCCATCCCATGCCCTCCGCTTCGACAACCCGCCGCAGCTTGGCCCCCCGCGGCGCGCCCCGTCAATGGCGACGCATGCCGCCCGGCCGGCCGACGAAAACGGCAACGCCTTGCCGGGGCGGGACTTTCGCCTTTTAATCCCCCGGGGGTCGCGGGGGCGCCCCCCGCATACGATGTCGGGGGGACACCCCCCGGTGGCCCCCCGGGGGTCGCGGACCCGGCACGGTGAACTGGGAGGTATGCCGACCATGAGCGCGGACAACACGAACGCGGAGCGCCGGAGAACCCTGGTCACCGGGGTGATCGGCTCCGACACCCACATCGTCGGCAACCGGATCCTCGGCATGGCCCTGGAAAAGGCCGGGTACACGGTGGTGGCGCTGGGCGCCCTGACGCCGTCGGACGAGTTCATCAAGGCGGCCGTCGAGACCGCGGCCGACGCCATCATGGTGTCCTCGCTGTATGGCCAGGGGGAACTGGACTGCCGGGATTTCCGCAACCTCTGCATCGAGGCCGGGCTGGAGGACATCCTGCTCTACGTCGGCGGCAACCTTGTCGTGGGCAAGCAGCCCTGGGCCGAGGTGGAGCAGCGCTACCGGGACATGGGGTTCGACCGCGCCTTTCCGCCCGGCACCCGCACCGACGCGGTGATCGCGGCGCTGGAAGACGATTTCCGGGCGCCGGCCACGGGCGGGCACAAGGCCGGCCGATGAGCGCCGCCGCCCTGTTGATCGATCTCGGCAGCACGTATACCAAGGTGCGCGCCGTCGATCTGGAAAACCCGCGCATCCTCGGCGCCGGCCAGGGGCCGTCCACGGTGGCCACCGACGTCACCGTCGGGCTGGCCAAGGCCCTCGCCGATCTCGAGCGCGGGATGGGCGGGCGGCGCGAATTCACCTACCGGCTGGCCTCGAGCAGCGCCGCCGGGGGCCTGCGCATGGTGACCGTGGGTCTGGTCCGGGAACTCACCGCCGCCGCCGCCCGCCAGGCGGCCCTGGGCGCCGGGGCCAGGCTGGTGGGCACCTTCGCCTACAAATTGACCGCCGCCGACGTGGCGCGGATCGCCGACCTGGCGCCGGACATCGTGCTGCTCGCCGGCGGCACCGACGGCGGCAACGAGGACGTGATCGTGCACAACGCCGCCAGCCTGGCCGCCTGCTCCGTCACCTGTCCCGTGGTCGTCGCCGGCAACCGCCAGGCCGCCGACGAGGCCGCCTCCCGCCTCGACGCCGGCGGCAGTCCGGTCACGGTGACGGAGAACGTCATGCCCGAGTTCGGCGTCCTCGACATCGAACCGACGCGCGCCGCCATCCGCCAGATTTTCATCGACCGCATCGTCCACGCCAAGGGCATCGACCGGGCGGCGGAGATGCTGGACCGGGTGCTGATGCCGACCCCGGCCGCCGTCCTCGACGGCGCCCGGCTGCTCGCCGACGGCTGCGGCGGCCGCCCCGGGCTGGGCTCCCTGCTGGTGGTCGACGTGGGCGGCGCCACCACGGACGTCCATTCGGTGGCGAAAGGCGGGCCGACCCGCACCGAGGTGGTTTACCGGGGCCTGCCCGAGCCCTATCTCAAACGGACGGTGGAGGGCGATCTGGGCATGCGGCACAACGCCCGCTCCATCGTCCAGGCGGCGGGGCGCGAGGCCCTGGCCGACGACGCCGGGCTTGCCCCGGAGCGCATCGAGGCCCTGGCCCGGCTGGCGTCCGAGGACGTCGGCCGGCTGCCCCGATCGGGAGAGGAACGGGCCTTCGACAAGGCGCTGGCGCGGGCCGCCGTCAGGCTGGCGGTCAAGCGCCACGCGGGCACCCTGGAAACCGTGCATACGGCGACCGGTCCGGTGACCGTCCAGTACGGCAAGGATCTGAGCGCCGTGGAAACGATCCTCGGCACCGGCGGCGCCCTGGTCCATGGACCGCAGCCGGCGGCCATCCTGGAGACCGCGCTGGCCGACGACGCGGACCCTTTCTCGCTCCGGCCGCGGACCCCGCGGATGGTGCTGGACAGCGATTACATCCTGTTTGCCTGCGGCCTGCTGGCGGCGGTCGAGCCGGATGCCGCCTTGACCTTGGGCCTTGCCCACATGCATCCTGTGGCGGATGGACCGGAAAATGGGTGCAGTTCGGCGGCTTGACGCCGGGGAGTCGCCGCTGTCGGCGGCGCAGATCCCCGAAGACGTGTTCGCGGCCATGCGGCGCGACAACCTGGCCCGGTGGCCGACCGGCGCCGAGGTCGACCTGGATGCGGCGGTGGACTTCCACAAAAGCCTGCCCGAGCACAAGCGGCTGCCTTCGGTCATGCGCCGCGCCGTCGCCGAGGGCCGGTGCCTGACCCAGCCGCGGGGCGGTTTCGGCACCCTCGAGCTGCAGATGGAGCTGATGCGGACCCTGGACAAAGACGGGTTCGCCGACATCGTTCCCACCACCACCGACAGCTACACCCGCAACGAACACTTCTCCAGGGCGGAAAAGGGCATCGAGGAATCGAAGCGCCTCGGCCGGTCCATGCTGAACGGCTTTCCCATGGTCAATTACGGGGTCGCGGCGACCCGCACCCTGATCGAGGCCATCGACAAGCCCGGCATCGTGCTGTCCGGCACCGCCATGCCCAAGTTCACGTCCGAGATCGGTTTCGCCGCCGGGTATTCCGGGTATCTGGGATCGGGGATCGCCTATACGGTGTCGTATACCAAGAACCTCTCCATCGAAGACGGCATCCGCAACTACCAGTACCTGGACCGGCTGGCCGCGCTCTACCGGGAGCGCGGCGTGGAGCTGCACCGCCGCCAGCCGGGCTTCCTCACCGGCACCAACATTCCGCCGTCCATCGCCATCATCACCGGGGTGCTGGACGCGCTGCTCGCCGCCGGTCAGGGCGTGCGCGACTACGGCCTGGAACTGGGGCAGACCCTGCACCTGGTCCAGGATGCGGCGGCGATCCAGGTGTGCGGCGAGCTGTGCCAGGAATACCTGTGCCTACACGGTTTCGATGACGTGTTCACGCCGGTGACGTCGCTGCACTGGATGGGCGCCTGGCCCCAGGATGCGGCCCAGTCCGCGGCCCTCATCACCTACGGCGGCACCCTGGCGGCGGTCGGCGGCGCCGTCAGCGTGACCACCAAGAGCACCCACGAAGCCTTCGGCATCCCGACGCCGGAAGTCAACGCCGAGGGCCTGCGCATGACCCGCATGGCGATCTACCTGGCGCGCAACATCCGCCTCGATACCATGCCCGAGTTCCAGCGGGAAAAGGACCTGATCCGCAAGGAGGTCCGCGCCGTCGTCGACAAGGTCCTCGACATGGGCGACGGCGACGCCGCCCGCGGCACCGTCAGGGCCTGCGAGGCGGGGGTCCTCGACATCCCCTGGTCGCCGAGCCGGTCCCTCAAGAGCCGGGTGCTGCCGGCCCGGGACGCCGACGGGTACCTGCGCATCCTGGACGCCGGGGACATGCCGTTTCCCAGGGACGTGCTCGACTTCCACGAGGACCGCCTGCGCGAGCGCGCCGGGCGCGAGGGCGTGCCCTACGACCATGACCTGGCGGTGACCAGCGTCTACGAGATCTCCGAATCCCTGGACAAGCTGATTCCCGGTATGTCGGCGGCCGGGTGAGGCCCGCCAAGGCCGGCGGCCGCGTGTGGCGCCGGGGGCGAAACGTGCTTGATTCCGGGGGATTTTAGGTATCAAACGGTGATCAGGTGTTTGATATACGAGAATACGAATATCCGTCGACGCCCCATCGACGGGTATACGCAGGGAGGAGATACCGACTATGCCGCCCAAAGGGGGCTTGTGCGTCCTCGGCCTGATCGTCGCGATGGGCTTCGCCGGCCCGGCCCCGGCGGGGGAACTGCCGGACACCATGGAAAGGCCGGGCGGCTTTCCGGAGCGACCGCTCCGCCTGATCGTGCCCTACGGCTCGGGCGGCGGCTCGGCCCAGGTCTCCCGGGCCATGGCGCAGGCGGTGACCGGGCACACCGGCGTCGCCATCGAGCCGGAATACATACCCGGCGGCAGCGGCTTGGTCGGCCTGCAGGCCTACATGGCGACGCCCGCCGACGGCTACACGGTGCTCGAGCACATCGACGACGCGACCAGCGCCTTCGCCAGCGGCAAGAGCGACGTCCATCCGGGCCGGGACCTGGTGCCGCTGGTGATCGCGCAGATCACCTTCAGCCAGATCTACATTCGCGGCAACGAGACGCGGTTCTCCGACTGGCCGTCGTTCGTCAAGTACGCCATGTCCAGGGGCGGCAGGGCGACCATGGCCAACGTCTCGCGCCAGGGTTCCATGGAACGCCTCAACATGAACCGCATCGCCCAACACTTCGGGTTCAGGATCCAGCAGATCAGCTTCGACAAACCCGGGCCGCGCTACGAGGCCCTGAGGAGCGCCCGGGTGGACGCCCTGTTCGAGCAGCCGGGCGACGTCAGGGAATTCCTCGACAGCGGCGACTTCAAGCCGATCCTCACCCTCCTGGCCGAACGTCCACCGGCCTTCGCCGGCGTGCCGTCGATGAAGGACGTCGGCCTCGCCTTCACGCCGCTGATGCGTTTTCGCGGGTTTTACGTGAAGACGGGGGTTCCCGCGGACCGCCTGAAGTGGCTCCAATGGGCCTTCCAGAAAGGCTTCGCACAACCCGGCTTCCAGGTGTTCAACAAGAAGAAGTTCATGGACCTCATCCCCAGCTTCCGCGACACCGAAGGCGCCATCGCGCTGATCGAGGAGACCATGGACGTCTACCGGAAGACCTATAAGGAAATGGGGCTGATCGAATAGGCGCCGGCCGCCGCCGCCCTCTCCTGGGTCAGCGCGAGCGCAGCTTCGGATCGAGGGCGTCGCGCAGCGCGTCGCCGAACAGGTTGAACCCGAAAACGGCGATGCTGATGGCGATACCCGGCCACACCGCCAACCACGGCGCGCTCTCGGCATACTCCTCGGCGCCGCCCTGCAGCATCAGCCCCCAGGCCGGTGTCGGTTCCGCGACACCGAGGCCCAAATAACTCAACGACGCCTCCAAAAGGATGGCGTGGCCGACGAAGGTCGAGAACATGATGAGGAACGGCGCCATGACGTTCGGCACCATGTGGCGGAGGATGATCCGCGCATGGCCGAAGCCCAGCACGCGCGCCGCATCCACGTAGGGAATTTCGCGGATGGAGAGCGCGTTGGAACGCACCACCCGCGCGCACTGCGGGATGAAGGGAATGGTGATGGCGATGATGAGGTTTTCCAGCCCGGGCCCGAAAATGGAGACGATGGCCAGCGCCATGATGATCAGCGGGAACGCCAGGAACACGTCCATGACGCGCTGGAACAACAGGTCGAAACGGCCGCCGAAGTAGGCGCTGGCAACGCCCAGGACCAAGCCGCTCACGGCGCCCACGGTCG
>JADFHR010000095.1 GCA_022567015.1 Pseudomonadota bacterium | reverse complement strand
TGGGCATGGATGTCCTGGTCGAGGTCCACGACAGGGCCGAGCTGGACCGCGCCCTGGCCCTGGAGGCCCGCCTCATCGGGATCAACAACCGCAACCTCAAGACCCTCGCCGTGGACCTGTCCGTCACCGAGCGGCTGGCGTCCGCCGTCCCGGCGGACCGCATCGCTGTCAGCGAAAGCGGGCTCGCCGGCGCCGGCGACCTGGCCCGCATGTCCAGGGCCGGCGCCAACTGTTTCCTCATCGGCGAATCCCTGATGCGCGCCGACGACGTGGAGGCGGCGACCCGCGCCCTGCTCGCCCGCCCCAAGTCCCAGGCGATGAGGGCATAGTACCCTCTATCACAATAGGATGACACGTGTGACGGTCATGGGTGGCCATTCGGCTAGGAGCGCGGTTCGACGTGATGGGGTCCCATCATGAGAGCCGCGCGACGACGTCCGATGGCCACCCATGGCCGCCCGAAGGGTCGCTTTTCGCGCCTTTTGGGGGCGTCAGCGACGCTTGACGATGCCGCGCATCGCCGGCGCGACGCTTCCTGCCCAAAAGACGCGAAAAGACGATCACACGTACCATCCTATTGTGATAGAGGGTACTAGGCATGGCCGAATTCACCCATTTGGATTCCGCGGGCAACGCCCGGATGGTGGATGTGTCGGACAAGGACGCCAGCGAACGGACGGCCACGGCCAAGGGCTCGGTGCTCATGCGGCCCGAGACCATGGCCATGATCGTCGAGGGCGGGGTGAAGAAGGGGGACGTGCTGAGCGTCGCCCGGCTGGCCGGGATCATGGGTGCCAAGCGCACGCCCGACCTGGTGCCGCTGTGCCATCCCCTGGCGCTGACGTCGATCACGGTGGACCTGACGTGCGACGCGAAGCGCAACGCCGTCGACATCACCGCCACCTGCAAGCTCAAGGGCCGGACCGGCGTCGAGATGGAGGCGCTCACCGCGGTCGCGGTCGCCGCCCTCACCGTCTACGACATGTGCAAGGCGGTGGACCGGGCCATGCGCATCACCGACATCCGCCTCGTCCACAAGGCCGGCGGCAAGTCGGGAACGTTCACGGGGGAATAGCATGATCTCCGTCGCCGAAGCCCTCGCCCACGTCACCTCCGGCGTCCGCCTGCTCAGCGCCGAACAGGTGGGCGTGGCCGACGCCCTGGGCCGGGTGCTCGCCGAGGACGTGTCGTCCAGGGTCGCCTACCCGCCGGCGACGGTGTCCGCCATGGACGGCTACGCGGTGCGCGCCGCCGACGTGGCCGAGGCGCCGGCCACCCTGAGGCGAATCGGCGAATCGGCGGCGGGCGCCGGCTTTGCCGGCGCCGTCGGCCCCGGCGAGACCGTGCGCATCTTCACCGGCGCGCCCCTGCCCGAAGGCGCCGACGCCATCGTCATCCAGGAGGACACGGAAACGGAAGGCGATTCGGTGACCATGCTGGAAAGCGTGGCCGCCGGCAGGTTCGTCCGGCCGGCCGGGCTCGACTTCGACAAGGACCAGGTCCTGCTTAGCGCCGGCATGGTGCTGAGCGCCCGCGACGTCGGCCTGGCGGCGGCCATGAACGTGCCCTGGCTCAAGGTGCGCCGCCGCCCGCGCATCGCGCACATGGCGACGGGAAACGAGGTCGTCATGCCGGGCGAGCCCCTGGGCCCGGACCAGATCATCAGCTCCAACAGCCTGGCGCTCGGCGCCTATGTCGAGGCCCTGGGCGGCGAGCCCATAAACCTGGGCATCGCCCGGGACGACGAAGACTCCTTGCGCGCCGTCCTGGCCGGGGCGCGCGGCGCCGACCTGCTGGTCACCCTCGGCGGCGCCTCGGTGGGGGAATACGACCTGGTGCGCAAGGTCCTCGGCGACGAGGGGCTGGATCTCACCTTTTTCAAGGTCGCCATGCGGCCGGGCAAGCCCCTGGTTTTCGGCCGCCTGGGCGATGTTCCGGTGCTCGGCCTGCCCGGAAATCCGGTCTCCGTCGGCGTCACCTCGGTGGTGTTCCTGAAGCCGGCGATGGAGGTGATGCTCGGCATCCGCCGCGCCGAAGGCGCCCCGGCGACGGCGCTGCTGGGCCGCGACCTGGGCGAAAACGACCGCCGCCAGGATTACATGCGCGCCACCCTCGACGTGGACGGCGACGGCGCCCTGGTGGCGACGCCCTTCGACACCCAGGACAGCGCCATGATGGTCGGCCTGGCCAGGGCCGACTGCCTGGTGGTGCGCCCGCCCCACGCCCCGCCGGCCAAGGCCGGCGAGCGCGTCGAGATCATCCGCCTGCGCGAGGGCATGATCTCCGTCTGATCGGCAAACGTACGACGGCCGGGTTGTTCTGCCCCGTGAAGCCCGCGACAGGCGGTCGCGCGCCGCGCAACGGGCAAAAAGAGTGCTTGACTGGGTATGAGAACCAAACTAGAACATGTGGAAACGTTTGTCTTTTGTTCTATATCTTGTGGGGGGCCGGAAGTTCCGGGCACAAGGGCTGTAACGGCATCGGCGCCGGACCCGGATGGGGCGGTTTCCCGCCATCCCGGCGACGGTGCCGGGCGGCAAGTGACGGGGGAGCACATGCTGACCAGGAAACAGTACGAGCTTCTTGTATTCATCAACCAGCGCCTGACGGAATCGGGGGTGTCGCCTTCGTTCGACGAAATGAAGGACGCCCTCGGCCTGCGCTCCAAATCGGGCATCCACCGCCTGATCACCGGGCTCGAGGAACGGGGCTTCATCCGCCGCCTGCCCCACCGCGCCCGTGCCCTCGAGGTGCTGCGCCTGCCCGAGAACATGGAGCCGCCGGCACGGCCGGCGCACGCCGCGGCGGCCGCCGACGGCTTCTCTCCCAACGTCATTCAGGGGGACTTCAAGCTGCCCGGCGCCGCGGTCTCCACCGACAGCGAGGCCGTGCAACTGCCCCTCTACGGACGCATCGCGGCGGGCACGCCGCTGGAGGCCCTGCGCGACCATTCGGTTACCGTCGACGTGCCGGCGAGCATGCTGGGGACGGGGGAGCACTACGCCCTCGAGGTCGACGGCGATTCCATGATCGACGCCGGCATCCACGACGGCGACACGGTGATCATCCAGCGCTGCGACACCGCCGACAACGGCTCCATCGTCGTCGCCCTGGTGGACAATTCCGAGGTCACCCTCAAGCGCCTGCGCCGCAAGGGCCAGTCCGTCGCCCTCGAGCCCGCCAACAAGGCCTTCGAGACACGCATCTTCGGCCCCGACCGGGTCAAGCTCCAGGGCCGCCTCGTGGGGCTGATCCGCAAGTACTAATCGGGAAATTCAAGACGACCGGGCCCCACCGGCCGGCACCGTCGCCCGCCACGGCGCAGGCACCGGGAGTCAAGGCGTGCTTTTCCACGGTTTGGGCCGCACCACCCAGGGACGATTGCCCCGGTTCCCGTTCACCGTTTCCACCCTGGCGCCGCCCTCTTCCAGCCACAGGGCATGGCCGCCTTTGCGCCACAGGTCGAAGCGGTCGATGACGGTGTGGGGCGACGGGCAGCGCCGCCGCACCGGCACCACGGCGACGATGACGTCGGCCATCGCGCAGTCCTCGAGCAATGCATCGGGCCGCCGCACCAGGGCCACGACCTGGCCCTTGGCCCGGTAAATGCACCCGAGCCCGTCGCAGGAGAGGGCGAGACCGGCGTCGGACCCTTCCCGCGGCCACGCCGCCGCCGTCTCCTGTCCGACCCGGCGCAGCCAGGTCTCGCGGCTGAACCGGGCCGTCCTCAGCGAAGACAGCCAAAGCTCTCCCGCCGCGGCGCGCACCGCCAGCAGTTTGCCGGCGCCGTCGACAAGCACGTCCGGCGGGCGGACGAGAAGCACGCTTGCCAGGCCCACCGCCACGCCCACCGCACCCCACAGCCGCCAGGGGCGCCGCCACAGGCATAGCCACAGCCCGCCGAAGACGACGCACGCCAGGCCCCACATGGGCATGGCGGGAACGATGGTCACCGCGCCCGGCCACGCGGCGACGGTTTCGGCGGTGCGGATCATGATCTCCACGCCCCAGCCCAGGGGCATAAGCGCCACGCTCTCCAGCCCCAGGGGCAGGAGCAGGAAGGCCGCCACCGCCCACGGCATGATCCACAACGCCGTCACCGGCACCGCGATAAGGTTGGCGGCCAGGCCATAGGCCGCCAGCCGGTTGAAGTGATAGACCGCGAACGGCGCCGTCACCGCGCCGGCGATGAGCGTGGTCAACGCCACCCCGCCCACATAGAACAGGATGCGCCGCCAGATTACGGGCGGCCCGTTCCCGCCGAGGCGGCGGCGCCCGCGCACCACCTCGTAGCCGGCGATGAGCGCGGTGACGGCGGCGAACGACAACTGGAAGCTGGCCCCGAGCAGGCTTTCCGGGTGCAGGAGCAGGATGATGACGGCGGCCCACGCCACCGTGCGCATGGAAAGTCCCCGGCGATCCAGGAGTACGGCCAACAGCACCAGGCCGATCATCAGGAAGGCCCGCTGGCTGGGCACCGTCGCCCCCGCCACCAGGGCATAGGCGAACGCCCCCGGGATGGCGGCCGCGGCGGCCCATTTCTTGATCGGATAGCGCAGCGCGAGCGGCGGCACCAGGGCCAGCGCCCCGCGCAGGCCGAAGAACAGGATTCCCGCCACCAGCCCGATGTGCAGGCCGGAAATGGCCAGCAGGTGGGCCAATCCCGAATCGCGCACGGCGGCCATGACGGCGGGCGGGATGGCGCTCCGCTCACCGGTCATCAATGCCGCCGCGACCGCCCCCGCCGGCCCTTCCAGGCCGGAGAGAACGCGCTGGGTGATGTGTTGGCGCACCCGGGCCAGGCCCAGCCACAGGGCGTCCAGCCCCTCGTCGCCGCCGCGCGCCAGCACGGTGGCGGCGCCGTAGGCGAACCCGACGCCGCCGAGACCGCGGAAAAAGGACTGGCGCTGAAAATCGAAGGCGCCGGGCGCGGCGGGCGCCGGCGGCGGCGCGATCACGCCACGCAGGCGGATCCAGTCACCCGGGTTGAGCGCGGGCTGCCGCCCGCGCAGGCGCAGGCGTACCTTTCGCGGCGTGCGGTCCGGGTCCAGTCCGCCGATGCGCGGGCGCTCCAGGGTGACCCGGACGCTCCCGGGAAAGGTCTCGACGCGGACGACGCGCCCGCTGACGCTGGTCGGGCCGAGGCGTTTTTCCAGCATCGGCGCCGCCACCGCGACCGCCCGCCACTGGACGACGGCGAAGCCGACGCCGACCACGCCCAGCCCGAGGGCCGCGACCAAAAGCACCGGCCGCCGCCGCCCGGCCACACCGAGGACCGCGGCCGCGGCCACGCCCGCCGCGCCCAGCCACAACGGCGGCTCCACCGCCAGGGCGAAGTACAGGGCGACGCCAAGGCCCAGGCAGACCGGCAGCCACAGCGCCCAACGCTCCCGTTCCCCGGCCAGCGCCGCTTCCAGGCGTCCCATCGCGGCCGCAAGGGCGGCCTTCACGGACACGCGCGACCTCGGCGGTATTCGGGACGGCGATGGTGTCATGGCGGCGCGAAACCTGTCCGGGAGGGTGTTCCGGGCGCCCCGATTCTTAAGACCCGCCGCCTATTTCCAGAAGCGCGCCGGTGATGAAGGACGCTTCGTCGGACAACAGCCAGACGACCGCCGCGCCCACGTCGTCGGGCAGGCCGGCACGGCCGAGGGGGATCGTCGGTCCGATCCTGTCGATGCGCTCCTTGCCGCCGAAGGGCTCGTGTAAGTCGGTGTCGACGAGGCCCGGCAGCACGGCATTGACGCGAATGCCCTCCCCGGCCACCTCGGCGGCGAGGCCAATGGTCATCGTGTTGACGGCGCCCTTGCTGGCCGCGTAATGGACGCGCTCGCCGCGGCCGCCCTTTTTGCCGGCGATGGACGATATATTGACGATCGCGCCGCCGGACCCGTTGTGGCTTTTCGACATCCGGCGTATGGCCTCCCGCGCGCACAGGAAACAACTGGTGACGTTGATCGCCCACAACCGGTTGAGCATGTCCGCGTCCATGTCGACGACCTTGTCGGCGATCATCACGCCGGCGTTGTTGACCAGGGCGCTCACCGGGCCGAACCTGGCGTCGACCTCTTCGAACATCCGCACCACGTCCTTCTCCACCGAGACGTCGGCCTGGAAAGCCGCGGCGCGGCCGCCCGCGGCCTCGATTCGCGCCACCACCTCTGCGGCCTTGTCGGCGCGTTCGCGGTAATTGACACAGACGGTGTACCCCGCCCGGCCCGCCAGCGTTGCGACCGAGGCGCCGATGCCCCGGCTGGCGCCGGTTACGAGTACGGTTTTTGCCATCTCTTTCAGTCCCCCCCCTATGACTTGCCCTGGGCACCGAAAGGAACCGCCGGGCCGTTGGCCGCCGTTCCCCAACCCCGGCTTCGCGCGGATCACGGCCGCATGATCCGGATCAAGGCGGCATGCTCTTGCTGTCAGTACCCTCGGAATGTGCTACATCTCAGCCGCCATTCCGCCAATGCACACTACCACAGATCGCACCATGACGGTGGTCACCCGCTTTGCCCCTTCGCCCACGGGCTTCCTTCACATCGGCGGAGCCCGCACGGCGTTGTTCAACTGGCTCTACGCCAAGCATCACGGCGGCCGCTTTCGCCTGCGCATCGAGGACACCGACCGGGCGCGGTCCACGGACGAAGCCATGGACGCCATCATCGCCGGCCTGCGGTGGCTGGGCCTGGACTGGGACGGCGACGTGGTGTCCCAGTTCTCGCGTGCCGCCCATCACACCGAGGCGGCCGAACGCCTCCTCGCCGACGGCAAGGCCTACCGTTGTTACTGCACGCCTGAAGAGCTGGCCGAAATGCGCGAGCACGCGAAAAAATCCGGCCGGTCCATGCTGTACGACGGACGATGGCGCGACCGCGACCCGGCGGAAGCGCCGCCGGGCGTCGATCCGGTCATCCGCTTCACGGCGCCCCGGGAAGGGGAAACCGTGATCCGGGACCATGTCCAGGGCGAGGTCAGGGTGGCCAGCGACCAACTGGACGACATGGTGCTGCTGCGCGCCGACGGCACCGCCACCTACATGCTGGCGGTGGTGGTGGACGACCACGACATGGGAATTACCCACGTGATTCGCGGCGACGATCATCTGACCAACGCCTTCCGCCAGACCCAGCTTTACCACGCGCTGGGCTGGGAGCCGCCGGCGTTCGCCCACATCCCCTTAATTCACGGGTCCGACGGGGCCAAGCTGTCGAAACGGCACGGGGCCCTGGCGGTGGAAGCGTACCGGGAAATGGGCTATCTTCCCGAGGCGTTGTGCAACTATCTCCTGCGCCTGGGCTGGAGCCACGGGGATGACGAAATCATCGGCATCGAGCAGGCGATCCGGTGGTTCGACCTGGACGGCGTCGGCCGCGCGCCGGCGCGTTTCGATCTCGCCAAGCTGAGCAACCTCAACGGCCATTACCTGCGCCTGGCCGACGACGAAAGACTGACCAGGCTGATCCTCCCCAGGCTTGCCGAGACCCTTGACGGAAAGCTTGCGGAGGATGCACCGAGTCGGATAGAAAAAGGCATGCCCGGCTTGAAAGAACGCGCGAAAACAGTCACGGAACTGACTGAAAATGCAATGTTTTATGCCAGAAAGCGACCTCAGCCTCTAACCGAAAAGGCGGCCCGGGTGCTGGACGGGGAAGCGCGCCGGCGCCTGGGCCGGCTGCGCCGGAGCCTGGCCGCAATCGGGCGCTGGAACGCCGAAGCCGTCGAGGCCACCACCCGCGGCCTGGCGCAAGAGGAACAGATCGCACTGGGAAAGATCGCCCAGCCGTTGCGCGCCGCGCTGAGCGGCGCCACGGTGTCGCCCGGAATCTTCGACGTCATGGTGGTCCTGGGCAAGGAAGAGACCCTGGGCCGCCTTGATGACGTCGTGGACAGGGCTTAACTCGTTAAACAAGCGGGCCGCCGTGCCCCCGGTCCGGTGGCCGCCAAGCCAAGGATTTGACATCCGCTCCAACCGCCCACGTCCCGAGGGGAGACGCTTATGAGCACTACGAAATCCGCCGAGCTCGCCACGCCCGCCGCGGAAACGTTCACGCTTACCGAAAACAGCACGGGGCGCACCTTCGAACTGCCGGTGATCAAGGGCACCATTGGTCCAGACGTCATCGACGTGCGCAAGTTGTACGCGGAAACCGGCTGCTTCACCTACGATCCCGGGTTCACGTCGACGGGAAGCTGCGCATCCAGGATCACCTATATCGACGGCGATGCGGGCATCCTGCTGTATCGCGGCTACCCCATCGAGGAGCTGGCCGAACAGTCGGACTACATGGAGGTCTGCTACCTCCTGCTGTACGGGGATCTGCCGAGCGTCGAGGAGAAGGAGAAGTTCAGACGCGACATCACCTACCACACCATGGTCAACGAGCAGATCAACTACTTCTTCCGCGGTTTCCGGCGCGATTCCCACCCCATGGCGGTGATGTGCGGCGTGGTCGGGGCCCTGTCGGCGTTTTACCACGACAGCACCGACATCACCGACCCGCACCACCGCATGGTCGCGTCGCACCGGCTGATCGCGAAGATGCCGACCATCGCGGCGATGACCTACAAGTATTCCCTGGGCCAACCGTTCATATACCCCCGCAACGACCTCAAATATTCGGAAAACCTTCTCCACATGATGTACGCGACGCCGTGCGAGGAGTACGACGTCAACCCGGTGCTGGCCCGGGCCCTGCGCCGCATCTTAATCCTGCACGCCGATCACGAGCAGAACGCCTCCACCTCCACGGTGCGGCTGGCCGGCTCCAGCGGCGCCAATCCGTTTGCCTGCATCGCCGCCGGCATCGCCTCGCTGTGGGGTCCCGCCCACGGCGGCGCCAACGAGGCGGTCCTGAACATGCTCGAGGAGATCGGCTCCAAGGACCACATTCCCGAATACATCAAGCGGGCCAAGGACAAGGACGATCCCTTCCGCCTCATGGGCTTCGGCCACCGGGTCTATAAGAATTACGATCCGCGCGCCAAGGTCATGCAGAAAACCTGCCACGAGGTCCTGGACGAGCTTGGCATGAAGGACGAGCCGCTCCTGGAACTGGCCATGGAATTGGAGCGCATCGCGCTCGAGGACGAGTACTTCGTCGAAAAGAAGCTCTATCCCAACGTCGACTTTTACTCGGGCATCATCTTCCGGGCCATGGGCATTCCCACCTCCATGTTCACGGTGCTGTTCGCCGTGGCGCGCACCGTCGGCTGGGTGGCCCAATGGAACGAGATGGTCGAGGATCCGTTGCAGAAGATCGGCCGCCCGCGCCAGCTCTATACCGGCGAGACCCAGCGGCGCTACACACCGATTGACCAGCGCGGATAACGGCCACTGGGGGAAACGCGGGCCGCCGCACCCTTTGCGCCGCCGTTTCCGTGCGGCGGCGTTATGGCCCCACCATCTGCCGCATGCGTTCGGTTAGCTCGTGCAGGTCGATGGGTTTCTTCAAAACCACCGACGCGCCGTGGGCGACGATATCCTGGTCCTCGCCAAACGTGGTGTGACCGGTGATCACCATAATGGGAAGATCGGGGTAGGTTTGGCGCAGCCGCCGGATCAACTCGTCGCCGCCCATCCCGGGCATGAGCCAATCGGTGATGACCATGTCGGCGGGGCGGGACTGGTGGAGTTTCAGCGCCTCCCAGCCGTTTCCCGCGGTGGCGACGTCGTAGCCCTCGTACATGAGGTATTCGGCCACTTCCTCGACGATGTCCTTTTCATCATCGACGAAAATGATCCGCGGCAGCGTGGAAGCGGGCTTCCCGGGCCGGGGCTTTGCTCTCCTTCGCTTTGGCGGGCTGTCCACCGCGGCAGGCTGATCGGCCGATACCGGCAAGGTGATCCGGAACATGGCCCCGCCGCCGGTGTTTTTGGCCTCGATGCGTCCGCCCATGCCATCGACAATGCTGTAACTGATGGAGAGGCCCAAACCGGTCCCCTCGCCTTCTGTTTTGGTGGTGAAAAACGGATCGAAAATGCGCTTGAGCGCTTCCTCTGGAATGCCGCCGCCGTTGTCGGAGACGGAAATGACGACCGTCTTGCGCCTCTTGTCGTCGACCATGGAAACGCACACCTTCGGGACGTAGGCGCCGCCCGCGGAACCGGCGGATTTGCCGAGCACCGCGTCCCGGGCGTTGGTGAGCAGATTGAGCACCACCTGTTCCAACCGTGAAAGACGACCCAAAACCGTTCTGCAGCTGGCCGGAAGGTTCTCTTCCAGTTCTATGCCCGCGGCCTTCAACGGCTTGGCAATCAAGCCCAAGGCGCGGGACACGGATACGAGCGGGTCGAAGGGTTCCAGGTCCGCTTCGTCCTGACGGCTGAACAGGCGCATGTGATCGATGATTTCCGCCATGCGTTCTTTTTGCCCGGAGATGGTCTCCAGCTTTTTGCGCACGAGGTCATGGTCGAATTCACCATCCTCCATGCTCAGCAGGGAAAACTCCGCCGCCATGCCGATGACGCTGAGCGGCTGGTTGATCTCGTGGGCGATTCCGGAAGCCATCTCGCCGAGGGTGGCCAGCTTGGACGCCTGGATGAGTTGCGCCTGGGTTTCCTTGCGCTCGGTGATGTCGACGAAGGTGACGACCGCGCCGACCATTTCACCGGCGCGCCGCACCGGAAACGACCGGTACTCCACGGGGAAGCTGGTTCCGTCGGAACGCCACAGAACCTCGTCCTCCACGTGGGTGCTTTCGCCCTCGACGAACGCTTGGTAAATGCGGCACGCCTCCCGGGGATAGGGCGTGCCGTCGGGCCGGGTGTGGTGGATGAGGTCGTGCATGTTCCTGCCCAGGAGGTCGGCCGGGTCGCCGTAGCCCAAATAACGGGCACAGGCCGGGTTGGCGAACGTGCAGTTGCCATCCGTATCCAGACCGTAGATCGCTTCGCCCGTGGAATCCAGGAGGAGCCGGAAACGCTCTTCGCTGGCGCGCAGCGCCTCCCCGGCCCGCTTGCTTTCGGTGAAGTCGGTGCGGACACCAACAATGCCCCCTTCCCGCGTCCTGTGCTCGCTGGCCACCAGCCATCGGCCATCGCTCAAGTGTTGCTCCTGGGTGCCGCGCGCCGAGCGATATTGGATAAGCCGCTCGCGTATCCACCCATCGACATTATCGATGGCTTGGATAATTTGTCCCCTTTCAGCGGCGGCCCGGACAATGTCCTCCAGGTGCCGGCCCGGCGTCAGGACATCCGCGA
>JADFHR010000283.1 GCA_022567015.1 Pseudomonadota bacterium | reverse complement strand
CCGGCGCCCGGCGCCCAGTTCCCGCCCCGGCCCGCCGGGCCGCGCGAGGAACGGGTGCGCATGACACGGCTGCGCCGGCGCGTCGCCGAGCGTCTCAAGGAGGCCCAGAACACCGCCGCCATGCTGACCACCTTCAACGAGGTGGACATGACCGCGGTGATGGAGATGCGCGCCCGCTACCGCGACGCCTTCGAGAAAAAACACGGCGTGCGGGTCGGCTTCATGTCGTTCTTCGTCAAGGCCTGTGTCGTCGCCCTGCGCGAATTCCCCGCCGTCAACGGCGAGATCGACGGCGACGACATCGTGTACAAGAACCATTACGACATCGGTGTCGCCGTCGGTTCGCCCCAGGGCCTGGTGGTGCCGGTGGTGCGCGACGCGGACGCGCTGAGCTTCGCCGACATCGAAAAGGCCATCGCCGATTTCGGCCGCCGGGCGCGCGACGGAAAACTTGCGCTGGACGACCTGCAGGGCGGCACCTTCACCATCACCAACGGCGGCGTCTTCGGCTCGCTGTTGTCGACGCCCATCCTCAATCCGCCCCAGTCGGGAATCCTCGGCATGCACAAGATCCAGAAGCGTCCCATGGTGACGGCGGACGACTCCATCGCGGCGCGGCCGATGATGTACCTGGCGCTCGGCTACGACCACCGCATCGTCGACGGCCGCGAGGCGGTGTCCTTCCTGGTCCGCGTCAAGGAATGTATCGAGGATCCCCAGCGCATCCTGCTCGATGCTTGAGTCCGCACACGGCGGCGAAGCGAACCCGGAACGGGGAACGGTGGCCATCGAACACGGATGAACGCGGATGAACACGGATGAAAATTCATTTCGAGACGTGCACGAATCAGCTTACCGAAAGGATCATCGGATCGACGTTCGAGGTTTTGAAGGGAGTCCGAAGCTCGAATATCGCCGCGTGCTGTTGTGACCATTCGACGCCGGACCGGTGTTTATCCGTGTCCATCCGTGTCCATCCGTGTCAAATGATCGGGCGCATTTCCATCGGAATATCATCGCCGTGGAGCGGGGCGTAATCCATGGCTGAGAGCACCTTTGATCTGGTCGTCATCGGCGGCGGTCCGGGCGGCTACGTGGCCGCCATCCGGGCGGCGCAACTGGGCATGACCGTGGCCTGCGTGGAGAAAGACGCCACCGTCGGGGGCACCTGCCTGAACGTCGGATGCATCCCGTCGAAAGCGCTTCTGCAGTCGTCTCACCACTTCGAGGAGGCGGCGCACACCTTCGCCGCCCACGGGGTGAAGACGGGCGCGGTGACCCTCGACCTGGGCACCATGATGACGCGGAAAACCCAGGTGGTGGCGGACCTCACCAAGGGTGTCGCGTTCCTGCTCAAGAAGAACAAGGTGACCCGGCTGGTCGGCGTCGGCGCGATCACGGCCGCCGGCCAGGTCACCGTGACCGAGGGCGGGAAGAAGCACGTATTGAAGGCCGGGAACATCGTCATCGCCACCGGCTCCGGTGTGGCGCCGCTCCAGGGCGTGGACATCGACGAGAAGCGCATCGTCAGCTCCACCGGCGCCCTGTCGCTCGAATCGGTTCCCAGGACCATGGTCGTCGTCGGCGCCGGCATCATCGGGCTGGAACTGGGGTCCGTGTGGCGGCGCCTGGGCACCCGGGTGACGGTGGTCGAGTTCCTCGACCGCATCCTGCCCGGCATGGACGGCGAGGCGTGCCGTCAGATGCAGCGCATCCTCAAGAAACAGGGCATCGAGTTCAGGCTGGCGACCAAGGTGACCGGGGCCAGGGCGTCGAAGACCGGCGTCACCCTCTCCGTCGAGCCGGTGGAGGGCGGCACGTCCGAGACCCTCAAGGCCGAGGTGGTCCTGGTGTCCGTCGGCCGGCGGCCCCACACCGGGGGCCTGGGCCTGGCGGGGATCGGGGTGGAGACGGACGCGCACGGCTTCGTCAAGGTGGAGTCCGGCTTCCGCACCAACGTGCCCGGCGTCTTCGCCATCGGCGACGTGATCGGCGGCGCCATGCTGGCCCACAAGGCGGAGGAAGAAGGCGTCGCCGTGGCCGAGATCCTGGCCGGCCAGGCCGGGCACGTGAACTACGAGGCCATCCCCGGCGTCGTCTACACGTGGCCCGAGGTGGCGAGCCTGGGCCGGACGGAGGAGCAGCTGAAAGACTCCGGCGTCCGGTACAGGGTCGGCAAGTTCCCCTTCACCGCCAATTCGCGGGCGCGCTGCAACGCCGACACCGACGGCTTCGTGAAAATCCTGGCGGACGCCGGCACCGACCGGGTGCTCGGCGTCCACATCGTCGGTGCCCAGGCCGGCGACCTGATCCAGGAAATGGTCATCGCCATGGAGTTCGGCGGCTCGGCCGAGGACATCGCGCGCTCGTCCCACGGCCACCCGGGCATGAGCGAGGCGGTCAAGGAAGCGGCCATGGCCGTCGGCGGACGGGCCATCCATATCTGACGGTCGTCGCCGGAGTCCTTCCCCGGACTTCCGGCGGGACGTGGGTGATCGGGTATTCCTTCAGGCCTCGAAAGCCTGCCCGGATGATCTCCCCGGTAGGCTTGTCCGTGCGGTCACCGGGATGTAATTTCATCCGTGTCTATCCGTGTTCATCCGTGTTCTATGGCGACCGTTCACCGTCTACGGCATTGATCTTCCGCTGCCAACCGGCGTAATCGTTTGACACGGACGGACACGGATGAACAACGGTCCCAGGTCGCCGGATCGCAACACGACGCGGCGAAATTCGTGCCGATACGGCATCGTGGAATTCCCGTACCGGCTTCCGGTCTGCCCATGGCGCGGCGTCCTGGGCTAATACCAAGGGTCGCTGATCATGACTCATAGAGATCGCGTAGGCGGCTCGTCGGGCAGGAGGAAAGTTTCAGGCGATGCGGCGCATCGTCGAAACTTTTCGACGCCCTCCGACGGGCCGCATA
>JADFHR010000094.1 GCA_022567015.1 Pseudomonadota bacterium | reverse complement strand
ATCGCCCAATCGCTCGACGAATTCACCCCTGGCGAATGCCAGAACTTCATCACCCACGCCGGATATGGCTCTACCAAATCTTGAAATGCTCTAGCCGAAAGCCTTGGTAAGCCGTCTCTATGGGTCATGATCAGTGACCCTTGGTATAAGCCGTCTCTATGGGTCATGATCAGCGCCCCTTGGTATAATGGCCCGGCGGCGAAAAAAAAGGCCGATGCATCGCATCGGCCTTTAAGGTGCCAGGTTCACGCTGAACCTAGAACGGGAATATGATGTCCCATACCTGCGTGCCCCAGCGCGGTTGCTGAAGGTCGCTCAGGGTACCGCGGCCGCCGTAGGCGACGCGCATCTCGGCGATTTTCTCGTGGCTGATGGAATTGTCCGATTCGATGTCCTCGGGGCGGACGACCCCGGTGACCATCAATTCACGCAGCTCGTAGTTCACCCGGATTTCCTGGCGCCCGAAGATGACCAGGGCGCCATTGGGCAGAATCTGGGTGATCACGGCGGCGAAGGTCAGTTCGATGTTCTCGCTGCGCGCGATCGAGCCGTCGCCCTTGGTTTCGCTCTTGCTGCCGAAGCTGGCGATGGACGAGGGGCTGATGGCCTGGGGCAGCCTCTTGGCGAATTCGGCCTCGAGGCCAAGAAGCTTGGTCACGTCCGTGTCCTCTTTGTCGTCCCGTTCGCGCTCGGACTTGTTGTCCAGGGTGGCCTTGTCGTTGAGCTTGAGCTTGACGGTCAGGATGTCGCCCACGGCCTTGGCCCGGGTGTCCTTGAAGAAGGCGCGGGCGCCGGCGCGCCACAGGGAGTTGGGGTTGTCTTCGGCCACCTGCGGCGCCGGCATGGGCAGGCTGACCGGACGGTAGCCCTGGCGCGCCACCGGGTTGGTGATCTTGGTCAGCTCCGGGCCGCCGCCGACTTCCGACAGGCGCGTCAGGGTGTTGCATCCGGGGACCGCCGCCGCGATCGCCGTGGCCACGGCGAGGCGAACCAGATGACGGGTGGGGATACGGGTCATGGCGGCTCTCCTATTTCATGGCGATGGGGCCGGCGGGTTGCACCGACACCCGGTTGGCGCCGGTCACCACCGCCTGCACCACGGTGTTGCTCTGGGTGTTGGCGACGCGGACCGTGTCGCCGGCGCCGCCGTCCTCGAGCGCCCGGCCCTGGGCGGTCAGCGTCATGGACCGGACACGGTAGGTGATGGTCACCAGGCTGTGCCTTGGCACCAGCACCGGGAGACGGACGTCCGAGACCCGCACCGGCACCCCGGCGCGCAGGCCCCGCCGGGGGCTTTTGCCGATCAGGGCCCCGGGATCCTGGATGGTGTCCCGGTGCAGCCGGTCGCTGCGCATCGAAATCCGTTTGACGTCGCGTTCGCGGATGACCTCGCCCGCCAGCACCCGCCGGGTGAGGACGGGCACGTCGATCACCCTGTGCACGCGACCGGTGACGCGGATACGCCGTGCCGCCGGATCGTCGGCCGGCGCCGCCACGATGGCGATAAAGCGCCGCGTCCGCGGATCGTACGCCACGTCCTCGACGGCGACCGTCGCCGTGGAGTCGCCGGGGACGTGGATGCGCAGCATACGGTTGCTCAATTCCACCTGCATGTCGGCGTCCACGCCCTTGTCGACGAGCGCCGCCAGGATGCGGTCGGCGATCTCCCGGCGCCCGATAACGATGCTTTCGCGCGCCACCACCGCTCTTTCGTGAACGCTGAGCGGCCGCCAGTTCAGCCCATAGGCGCGGGCCACGCGATACAGCCAGCGGGCGTCGAAGACGGCCCGTTTGCCGGGCGCGGGCGCATAGGCCACGGCGGCCTCCGCCTTGTCGCCGGCGGGGACGAACAGATCGCCCAGGCGCACCAGTTTGCCGCTGACCGTCACCGATTGGCGCAAGGTCACCGGGGCGGCCTCGGCCGCCGGCGCCGCCGCTACCGGCGGGGCCGGAACGGACAGCGCAAGGACCAACAGGATCAGAAGGATTTTCATGGCCTGCCTCCTCATTGCAGGTTAGCCAGGGTGCCCCACATTTCGTCGGCCGTCTGGATGACCTTCGAATTCATTTCGTAGGCACGCTGGGCTGAGATCAGGTTGGCGATTTCCTCCACCGCGTTGACGTTGGAAGTCTCCAGGAAACCCTGCAGGATCGAACCGAACCCGGAGGCCGCCGGATTGCCCGTCACCGCCGACCCCGAAGCCGGGGTTTCCAGCAGCAGGTTGCCGCCGATGGCCTCGAGGCCCGAGTCGTTGGGGAAGACGGCGACCTGGATCTGGCCCACGGTCTGCAGGGTCACCTGACCCTCGATCTTGACCAGCACCTGGCCGCTGGAGTTGATGGTGACATCGACGGCGTTGTTGGGGACGCTGATCCCCGGCAACAGGGTGAAGCCGTCGTGGGTCACGATCTGGCCGTTGGCGTTGAGCTGGAAGGTGCCGTCCCGGGTGTAGGCGGTCTCGCCGCTGGGGCGGGTGATCTGGAAGAATCCGTTGCCCTGGATGGCCATGTCGAAGGTGTTGTCGGTGGCGCTCAGGTTGCCCTGTTCGTGGATGCGGTAGACCGCCGCCAGTTTGACGCCCAATCCCAACTGGGCGCCCGACGGCACCACCGTGCCGGATTCCGAAGACGTGGACCCGACACGCACGATGTTCTGATACAGAAGGTCGTGAAACTCGGTCCGCCGCCGCATATAGGCGGTGGTGTTCATGTTGGCGAGGTTGTTGGAGACAACCTCCACGTTGCGCTGCTGGGCGATCATGCCCGTCGCCGCGATGTCCAAAGCTCTCATTTTTCCCGTCCTTTCTTGTTCTCTTGTAGGGTTCTCTGCGACCGTGTTCGGGGTCGCGTCATGCCGTCGTCGTGGTACTCGCCATTTTCTCGGCGGTCTCGATGACCTTGGCGTTCAGTTCATAGGCGCGTTGCGCCTTGATCAGGTTGGCGATCTCCTGAATCGGGTTGACGTTGGAGGTCTCCAGGAAGCCCTGAACCAGGGACCCGAAGGCGCCCGCCGCCGGATTCCCCACCGTCGGCGGGCCCGAGGCCGCGGTTTCCACGAGCAGGTTGCCGCCCGTGTTCTCCAGGCCCGCCGGGTTGGGGAATATGACCAGTTGGATCTGTCCCAGGTTGACCAGGTTGATCTGGCCCGTGACCCTCGCCATCACCTCGCCGCTGGTGTTAACCGTCACGTCGGTGGCGTTGACGGGGACGGCGATCCCCGGGGCAAGCGTGTAGCCGATGTGGGTGACGATCTCGCCATCGCCGTTGATCTGGAAGGTGCCGTCGCGGGTGTAGGCGGTCTCGCCGGTGGGCAGGGTGATCTGGAAGAACCCCTGGCCCTGGATGGCCAGGTCGAAGGTGTTGCCGGTGGCCTTCAGGTTGCCCTGTTCGTGGATGCGCGAGATACCCGCCAGCTCGACGCCGTAGCCCGACTCGACCCCCGCCGGCACAACGCTGTCGGTGATCGGGGTGGTGAAGCCGCCACGGTCAAGGTCCTCGACCAGAAGGTTGCTGAATTCCGTGTCGCGCCGCTTGAACCCCGTGGTGTTCATGTTGGCGAGGTTGTTGGCGATGACCTCGACGGCCACCTGCTGGGCGAACATGCCCGTCGCCGCGATGCTTAATGTGTCCATGATTCCCGTCCATTTTTTTTCTGTCTGCGTAAGGCTCTACGCCGCTCTGTTGAGCTCCCGCATCATCGTTCGAATGCGTTCGTCCTCGCGGGCGATGAACCTTTTGACGTCGCTGTAAGCGCGCTCCACCGCGATCATCTTGGCGATTTCCATGATCGGCTGGACGTTGGAATTCTCGAGCATGTTCTGCGCCACGTCCGGCGTTTCCACGTCCTGGGGGGGGCTCTCCGAGGTCAGGAGGCCGCCCGTGGTCTCGCGCAGCTCCTGGTCGTTCTCGAAGCGGACCACCCGGATGCGGCCCAGCTCACCGTTTTCCGTCGACACGGTGCCATCCGGCGCGACCATGATTGCGCTGTCCTCGGGGCTGAAGAAGAACGGCTGGCCGCTGTCGGAAAGGACCGGATTGCCGCCCTGGGTGACCAGCTGTCCCGCCTCGTCCAGCCGGAAATGGCCGTTGCGGGTGTAGCGTTCGCCGTCCTCGGTCTCGACGACGAAATACCCGGGGCCGCGGATGGCCAGATCCAGCGGGTTGCCGGTCTCCTTCAGGGTGCCGGCGGCGGTGTCGCGCATGGTGGCGATGTCGCGCACGAAGGAGATGGGCTGCCCGGCAATGCTGCCGCCACCTTCGCTGCGCGTCAGGTGTTCGATGAACATCATCTTCTTGGCCTTGAACCCCGTGGTGTTCATGTTGGCCAGGTTGTTGGCGATAATGTTCAGCTGCCGGCGAAGGGTACCCTGCCGGGAGAGCGCAATAAGCGATGTATTTTCCATTTGTCCACAGTCCCACGATTAAAAGTCCACACGTTCCCGCGGACAGTCTTGCATGGGGCGTGCCAAACAAAAGAATGGCCTGAAAACAAGGTGTTAAGGAACACGGGCGGACGATTCCGTCCCGTGGTCCGGAAGTTCCGGTCGCCATTGCCCGGCAGTTTTTGCTGCCCGGCGGCTGCCGCGGAGCGGGTCCGGGATAGATAGCCGTTCTCAACCAGTTATTAACCAAACCCACCTAGATTGACCTGGACGCGGCACCAACGGTGTCGGGTCTGTCGTTTCACCGGATGCAGGCGATGGCCGACGACGAAGCAGAAGAGGATCTGGAAGCAGAGAGCGACGAAGACGAAGAGGGAGAGGGGTCACCGAAAAAACAGGGCAGCAAAACGAAGCTTCTCCTGTTTGTCGCCCTGGCCTTGTTCCTCGTCGTCGGCGGCGCGGCGGCGGCCTATTTCACCGGCCTGTTGGAGCCGCTGATCGCCATGCTCGGCGGTGCCGACGAAACGGCAACGGAGGAGACGACCGACCCGGTGGAGGCGATCTTCTTCGACCTGCCCGAGATCCTGGTGAACCTGAATACCGGCGGGCGCAAATCGACGTTTCTGAAGATCCGCGTCAGCCTGGAACTGGAAAATGCCGAGGACGTTGCAAGGATTGAGGCGGTGATGCCGCGGATCATCGACAACTTTCAAGTTTATTTGCGCGAGCTCCGGGTGGAGGACCTCAAGGGATCGGCCGGCATGTACCGGTTGCGCGAGGAACTGCTGACGCGGGTCATTCTGGCCGCCGCCCCGTCCAAGGTCAGCGACGTCCTGTTCAAGGAAATGCTGGTCCAGTAGCCCCCGGGAACCCAATGCCATGACCGCTCCCGCCGACGAACAAGCCCAAGACGCCCCGGCCGCCGAGCCGGAAGCCCCGGCGGAGAACGCCGAAGGGGGTGAGGCCGGCGACGACCAGGACGATCTCGCCGCCGAATGGGAGGCCATGGTCGGCGGCGAGGACGGTGGTGGCGACGCGACCACCGGCGCCGGGCGCGAATCCACCCGCGTCCTCAACCAGGACGAAATCGACAGCCTGCTCGGATTCGACGACGAGCACGAAGATGGCTCGGAAAAGTCGGGCATTCAGGCCATTCTCAACAGTGCGCTGGTCTCCTATGAGCGCCTGCCCATGCTGGAGGTCGTGTTCGACCGGCTGGTGCGCCTCATGTCCACGTCCCTGCGCAACTTCACCTCCGACAACGTGGAGGTGTCCCTCGACAACATCGCGTCGCTTCGTTTCGGCGACTATCTGAACTCCATCCCGCTGCCCGCCATGTTGAGCGTGTTCAAGGCCGAGGAATGGGACAACTACGGCCTGGTCACCGTCGATTCGTCCCTGATCTATTCCATCGTCGACGTCCTTTTGGGCGGCCGGCGCGGCACCGCCGCCATGCGCATCGAGGGGCGCCCCTACACCACCATCGAGCGCAGCCTTGTGGAACGCATGATTCACGTGATGCTGAACGACTTGAGCGCCGCCTTCGAGCCGTTGAGCCCGGTGACGTTCCGCTTCGAGCGGCTGGAGACGAATCCGCGGTTCGCCACCATCTCGCGGCCGTCCAACGCCGCCATCGTGATCAGGCTGCGCATCGATATGGAGGACCGGGGCGGCCGGCTGGAGTTGCTTTTGCCGTATGCGACCCTGGAGCCCGTGCGCGAGTTGCTGCTGCAGATGTTCCTGGGCGAGAAGTTCGGCCGCGACTCCATCTGGGAAACCCACTTGGCCGAGGAATTGTGGTTCACGGATGTCGAGCTCACCGCGGTGCTGGATGAACAGTTCATGCGCCTTGGCGACGTTTTCGCGCTCAAGGTCGGATCGCGGATCATGCTCAGCGCGACGCCGGATTCCCTGGTCGACCTGCGGTGCGGGGATGTCACCATGTGCACCGGCCGGATGGGCCGCAGGGGCAGCAATATCGCCATCCGCGTCGAAGAGCGGATAATGAAAGGGGGGCCTTGACCATGCCGTTTTCCCTCGCGCTTGACGTTCTCGTGGCCGTACTGCTGGTGATCACCATCGGCTACGCGATGGTGCTGAACCGGCGGCTCGGCAGGCTGCGCCGCGACAAATCCGAGCTGGAAAAGCTGGCCGCCACCTTCGGCCAGGCGACCGCGCGGGCCGAGGAAAGCATCGGCAAGTTGAAGAAAACCGCCGATGACTTGAAGGAGCGCATCGATAATGCCCAGGCGTTGCGCGACGACCTGGCGTTCCTCATCGACCGCGGCGGCTCGGCGGCCGACCGCCTGGAGGAAACGGTGCGCGACTCCCGAAAGGAAGGCGCTTCCCGGCCCCGGCCCGGCCTCAAGAAGCCCGCCGCCGCCCACGGCAACGGGAAAATCAGCCCTAAATCGACAGCCGAACGCGAACTTCTCAAAGCCCTTCAGGCCGCCCGCTGATGGCCACCTTCGCCTCCAGGATCCGCTTTCTGCCGGCGACCATATTCGCCGCCGCCCTCATGCTGACGGTGAAGGTGGGCACGATCTGGGAAGGCGTCGGCGGGCTTCTCGACGGCACCCTCTCGGTCGCCGGCGCCCGGGCCCAACAACCGAAATCCTCCGCCCCATCCGCCGACGAACCGGCCGCGGCGCCAAGCGGGCCGGCCCAGGCGCAGCAAAAGGACGGCGGCGAGGCGGCGTCCACGGACAAGCCCGCGGCACCGGGGGCGGCGATGACCGCGCGCCTGGCGAGGGACGATCCGACCCTTCTCACCCAGGCCGAGATCGATCTCCTGCAGCAGTTGGCCGAGCGCCGCGAGAATTTGGATTCGCGCGAGCAGGAAATGGACATCCAGGGCGGCCTGCTGAAGGCGGCGGAGACGCGCATAGACAAGAAGGTCAAGGAGCTCAAGGCCTTGCAGGTCGCCATTACCAAGCTCATCAAAACCTATGACGACCAGCAGAGCGCGAAAGTGCAAAGCCTGGTCAAGATTTACGAGAACATGAAGCCGAAGGACGCCGCGCGCATTTTCGAGGAACTGGACATGAACACCCTTCTCATGGTGGCGGAACGCATGAAGGAGCGAAAACTGGCGCCGATCATGGCCAAAATGAACCCGACCAAGGCTACGGAAATAACCGTCGAACTGTCACGGCTACGGCAGATGCCCCCCGTCGGCGACGAAGCCGGAGGGTGACTTGAAAAAATGTTGCGAAGCCGAACCACCGCTTCTACGTAACACACAGCATGTCCCCCCGGAGGGGCCGTGGCAAACGCCGCGGAAAATATCTGGGATATCCTTGTCAGAGACCGGCCGGTGATGGAGTGATAGATGGCTGTCGATATGAATATGAACATCTTGGTGGTGGACGACTACAAGACCATGCTGCGGATTCTCCGAAATCTTCTCCGCCAGTTGAATTTCTCGAACATCGAGGAGGCATCCGATGGCGCCGCGGCGCTGAAAAAGCTTCGTGACTGCTCCATCGATCTCATCATTTCCGACTGGAATATGGAACCGATGACGGGGATTGAGCTCCTGCGCGAGGTCCGCGGCGACGGCAAGCTGAAGCACATTCCGTTCATCATGATTACGGCGGAAAGCAAGTCTGAAAACGTCATCGCGGCCAAGGAGGCCGGGGTCTCCAACTACATCGTCAAGCCGTTCAACGCGGAGACTCTGAAGTCCAAAATGGCCAGCGTGCTGGGCGATTTCTAGGGGACGGAAATGTTGCCAGGTAAGGTGGACGCCGCACTCCGGCAGCGACTCGAAGAACTCGAGAGCAAGCACGGGGACACGGTCAGAATCGCGGACATCGCCGAAGTCGTCGAAAGCATGATGGCGACCCTGAAGGGCGATGTGGTGGGCGCCGACCTGGCGATCTATGCGGAGCTGGAATCCCTGGCCCGCTACATCCAGACGGCGAAGACCGAAATCGCGCGTCTACGCCCGGACCAGGTCAAGGAACAGTACCTTCCCGCCGCCGCCGACCAACTGGACGCCATCGTCGAGGCCACCGCCGAGGCAACCCACACCATCATGGACGCCACCGAAATCATCGAAGGCGTTATGGAAAATTTGGACGGGGAGAACAGCCAGAAACTGATGGACGCCACAACCCGCATCTACGAGGCCTGCGGGTTCCAGGACATCACCGGACAGCGCATCACCAAGGTGGTGAATACGCTCAAGGACATCGAGGAAAGGATCGACGCGCTGGTGGCCGCGTTCGGGTCCGAAATCGAGAAGGTCAAGGCCGAGCAGCCCGAAGCGGAAGAAAAAGAAGAAAAAAAGGACTCCGACGAGAAGCTGGTACACGGACCGCAATTGCCCGAAGACGCAAAATCCCAGGCGGAGGTGGACGCACTGTTGGCAAGTTTCGATTAGTCAGATGTACGACAACGAAGCCATCCCTCACGAGCCCCGCGAGGGTAGCGGCGGATCCACGATATCCCTTTTTCTGGGCCTTTATCTCCTTGTTTTGTCCTTTTTCATCCTGCTGGTGACCATTTCCACCCGCGAGGAGCTCAAAACGCAGGCGGTCATGGACAGCCTGACCTCCACCTTCAGGACCATTCTGCCGCCCAGCACCGATCTCACCGCCTTCTCGGCCAAGGAGGGCGAGGTGGTGATCGGGCAGCGGTTCCAGGAGCAGATCACCAAGATTTTCACCACGTCCATGCGGGTGATCAAGGTCGAGATCGTCCAGCCGGGGCGCGTGATGCGGGTGGTGATGGCCGCGGATTCGTTGTTTTTGACCGGCGAAACCGAAATCCGGCCGGCGCGGTTTCCCCTTTTGGACCGCTTGGTGGCGACGTTGAGCGGGCGCCCCCCGGGCGTGCGCTTTGACATGGAGTTGGTCATCGGCAGCGCCTATACCCCGGACAACGATCTGCCCATCCGGCAGACCCTGGAAATGGCCCGGGTGGGCTCCTTTGCCCGCGCAATGCTGGCGCGCGGCGTTCCCCCCGACAGCATTTCCGTCGGGCTCAAGCCCGGCAACCGGGAGGACGTGGTCATCTGGTTCTACGTCCGCGACCCGGAAGAGACGCGCCTCCGGTTCGGGGCGGCGAACGAACCTCTCCTCCGGTTCGGGGTGGCGAACGAACCTCCGGTTCTGGGTGGTGAACCCGAGGGACCGTGGTTGGGCGGAGGAGGGCCGGATGGGCCCTGAGCTCGAAGACACTCCCGAGACGCCGGCGCAGAAAAAGGCGTGGATGATCATCTTTACGGACCTGGTGTCCCTGATGCTGACCTTTTTCGTCATGCTGTTCGCCATGTCCAACGTCAAGGTCGACAAGTGGGATTCCATGATCGACGCCCTCTCGCAAAGCCTCAATGTCTCCCGCGCGAAGGCCGTGGTGACTTCGTCGGCCGAGTACAACGTCGCCACCATTGTCCGCAAGCAGGCCATCAATCTGGATTACCTGGCTTCCGTGCTGGAGAAAACCGTGGCCGAGCACGAGATGCTGGCGCACAGCCGGATCATGCGCCTGGAGGACCGGCTGGTCATCGCCCTGCCCGGGGATCTGCTCTTCACGCCGGCACGGGCGGACCTGTCGGAGAAGGCGCGGGAGGCGGTGTTCAACCTTGGCGGCGTCCTGCGCAACATCGGCAACCAGATCGAAATCAACGGCCATACCGACCCGGTACCGGCCACCGGCGGCGAATACGCCTCCAACTGGGAGCTGTCCCTGGCCCGCGCCGCCGCCGTGGCCAACGCGCTCCGGCGCTCCGGCTACACCGAGGACATCGTCGCGTTGGGCTTTGCCGACAGCCGCTTCTCCCAGTTGCCCGATTTGCCGACGGACCAGCGGCACGCCCTGGGCCGCCGCGTGGACATCGTGGTGCTGCCCAACGCCGGGGGTGTGTGATGGCCGGTGGCGCACCCTGGCGGCCGCTCCGCATCGCCTTGGCGGCGGTGTTCCTTGCGTTTTCGGCGTCGTCGGCCGTGGCCGAGGAGGTGCCGTTGCGCGCCGCCCCGCACGGGGAGTACGGACGTATCGTTTTCGGCTGGCAGACCCCCGTCCAGTACTCCGCCGAAATCGACGACCGGCGCCTGATTGTCCGCTTCGGCCGGCCCATGGAGGCCACCTACGGCGGCGTGCTCAGGGTCCTTCGGAAGTACTTAAGCCGCGCCACGCCGTCCGCCGACGGGCGTTCCGTGGTCTTCACCCTGACCGGAGACTACGACCTGCGCGACTTCGACCTGGGGAGCGCCGTGGTCGTCGACGTGCTGGACCGGGCGCCCGGCGGGGCCGCGGCCGCGCCGCCGGGAGACGCCGGCCAGCTGGGTGCCGACCCCTGGGCCGCCGCGCCGAAGGGACCCCGGGTGCGGGTGCGCTCCGGCGAGCACAAGGGGTTCAGCCGCATGGTCTTCGACTGGCCGCGGAAGGTCGCTTACGAGATCGAGCGGACCGGCGGCGGCACCACCATCACCTTCGGCCGCCCCGCCCGCGTCGACATCGGGGCGCTCGGCGCCAGGCCTTCGAAATACATCCGCGACGTCGTTTCCCAGGTGAAGGACGGTCGCCTGATCGTCACCCTGGCGGTGCCGGAGACCTCGCGGCTGCGCCATTTCGTCTCCGGCTCCCGGGTCGTCGTCGACGTCCTGGCGCCGAGCGAGACGGAAAACGCGGCCCAGGCGCCCGCCCCGGCGCCCGCGGGCGCGCCGCCCGGCGATCGGGGGGAGACGTCTGCGCCGTCCGGTGTTCCGTCCGCGGCGGAGGAAAAGCCGGAGAATACGGCGGCGTCCAAGCCGATACCTCTGATCCCGGCCAAACCCACGGCCGTGGGTCCGCCGCCGCGTGCGCCGGCGCCCGACGGGCAACCCCGATCAGCGGCCGCCGCAACCCCCGTTTCCGCATCGGTCCAGGAACAGCCGGCCGCCGCAACCCCCGATTCCGCCCCGGTCCAGGAACAGCCGGCCGCCGCAACCCCCGTTTCCGCATCGGTCCAACGACAGCCGGCCGCCGACCCCGGACCGGCCCGGGAACAGCCGGCGGCCGCGCCGGCGCCGGTGGTCGCGGAAAGG
>JADFHR010000282.1 GCA_022567015.1 Pseudomonadota bacterium | reverse complement strand
GTATGCGGCCCGTCGGAGGGCGTCGAAAAGTTTCGACGATGCGCCGCATCGCCTGAAACTTTCCTCCTGCCCGACGAGCCGCCTACGCGATCTCTATGAGTCATGATCAGCGACCCTTGGTATAAGGCGCCATGGGCGCCGCACCCCTCAGGCTCTTATACCAAGGGGCGATTTGCCGGCAAATTTGATCCCTGGAGGCTGTGGCGTCACTCCGACGCCGAGCCTCATCGCAAGGACGATAAACACGTCGGCCGGCAGGACGGAACGCCGGCGCGGCGGGCTCATTTTCCACCGATTACTTGGTGTTGTGTCTGGCGGAATGCTGGCGTTGATCGGTGCGTGGCGGTAACCTTGCCGCAACCGACGGGTCAATGTGGGAAAGGCCGGGTAGCAGGGCGGGCGGTCCCTTGCCGGGGCGCTCGGAAGCACCGACTTCGCGGAACGGGAAGGAGGGCAGTCCATGGCGCGAGCGCTGCGGTCTCTGGCGATGGTTCTCGGGCTTGGAATAAGCCTCTTGAACCCGGCTGCCGCCGCCCAATCGGCGACTCTCCGCTGGTTCGGTCATGCGTTCTTCCTCATCACCTCTTCCCAGGGCGTGCGCGTGGCCCTGGATCCGTTCGGCGATATTGGCTATCCCGTGCCCGAGGTGGCGGCGGACGTGGTCACGGTAAGCCACGAGCATGGGGACCACAACGTCGCGCAACGGCTCGCGGGATCCCCGGCGGTCTTGCGCGGCCTGAAGGCGGGAGGTGTGGACTGGAACCCTGTATCCTACGACGTGAAGGACGTGCGCATCACGGCGCTGCCCGCCTACCACGACAACGTTCAGGGCCGCAGGCTGGGTCTGAACACGATCTTCATCGTCGAGACCGGCGGCCTTCGCCTGGCGCACTTGAGCGATATTGGTCACACCTTGTCCGAGGCGACCGTCAAGGCCATGGGACGCATCGACGTGCTCCTCATCCCGGTGGGTGGAAAGTTCAGCATTGACGGGCGCCAGGCGAAGGAGATCATGTCCCGCCTGCGCCCGCGCATCACCGTCCCCATACATTATAAAACCCCGGTCACCGCGGCTTGGCCTATCGAGGACGAAAGCGCCTTTCTGGCCGGGCTGGAGAACGTGAGGCGGCTCGACATGCTCGTCGTCCCGCTCACGCCCGAGGCGCTTCCCGCCGAGCCCGAGGTGTGGGTGATGCGGTACCGGTAGGACGCCGCGGGGCGAAAGGAGGCGCCGGTCACGGTCTATGGCGAACTCGCCCCCCTTGCCGCCCTCGGCGCCGGGGAATATCACGTCCAGATGGTCCCGGTTCATGGTCCGGCCGACCGTTTGCCGTCATCCCGCCGCGCCCCGCGGCGGTCCCTGGCCGGCAACCCGTCGGAATGAACATGGTGCCGGATGAGGGAATCGAACCCCCGACCTGCTGATTACAAATCAGCCGCTCTGCCAACTGAGCTAATCCGGCGCCGCGCAGACGGACGGGACGATAGCGCGGGCGCACGCTTGCGGCAAGCGCGCCGGCGCCCCCCAGGCTCAGGCCCGCCCGCGCGCCAGCTCGTAGAGCGCGATGGCCGCGGCGTTGGAAAGGTTGAGGCTTTCCACCGCGCCGGTGATCGGCACCCGGACCAGACGGTCGCACTTCTCGCGGGTCAGCCGGCGCAGCCCTTCGCCCTCGGAACCGAGGACCAGCGCCACCCTGCCGGACAGCCCGGCCTCGGCGATGGAGTGCTTGGCGCCGGCGTCCAGGCCGACGCACCAGAAGCCCCACTCTTTCAGGTCCTCCATGGCGCGGGCCAGGTTGGTGACGCGCACGAAGGGCACCGTCTCCACGGCCCCCGAGGCCGCCTTGGCCAGGGCGCCGGTGATTTCGGGGGCGTGGCGCCTTTGCACGACCACGGCGACGGCGCCGAAGGCGGCGGCGGAGCGCAACACGGCGCCCACGTTCCGCGGGTCCGTCGCCTGATCCAGGATGACCACGACGGACTCCTGGGCGGCGTCCCGGCACACCGCCTCCAGGCCCGGTTCGGGCAGGGGATCGGCGAGCAGCGCCAGCCCCTGGTGGACGGCGCCCGGGGGCAACAGGCGTTCGATGTCCCGGCGGTCGCGGACCTCCGCCGGCGGACGGCCGGCGCCCGCCGCCGCGGCCACCCGTGCCTCGAGGTCGTGTCCTGACCGGGTTGCCACCAGGATTCGGCGGCAGCGACGCCGCGGGTTGGCCAACGCCGCCAGTACCGCATGCACGCCATAATGCCACTGGGGACCGCCGGCGCCGCTCGCCGCGCCGCTCGGGCGGTCCCTGGAAGGCCGTTTTTCGGAGTGCCGGGACAGGTGCTTGCGCTTTGCCATGAATGCATCTAATATCAAGCACAAGATTTGCGTCTGCAAGTGGGTCTGTCGAGACGGGGCCACGGCGGGGCAGTGTGTGTTGCCTGTAACTCCTTTTAAAGTTGACATTGGGCCGCAAATCCTCATATTTCGCTGGTCCGTTCTGGGCGCTTGGGATGTGCCGGGAGGGGTGCCCGAGTGGCTAAAGGGGACGGGCTGTAAACCCGTTGGCGCACGCCTACGTTGGTTCGAATCCAACCCCCTCCACCACCCTACGCCTTCGGCTTCGGGTGGCAGGCCACGAAGTGGACTGACACGCGAAGGCGTTTAGGGGTACGAGTGTCTCCCGAAGCTCCGCCAGGAGCGAAGGGAGACAGATGCGTTCCGAACAAGTGGGTGACTGGGTTTGCGGGTGTAGCTCAATGGCAGAGCAGAAGCCTTCCAAGCTTACGACGAGGGTTCGATTCCCTTCACCCGCTCCAAACCCGGGCGCGGGCGGACGGCGGCGGCATTCGCGTTAGTTGGTTTCAGGCAAGATATAACGAGAAAGACGGAACGATGGCGAAGGCGAAATTCGAGCGGACGAAGCCGCACTGCAACGTTGGCACGATCGGCCACGTTGACCACGGCAAGACGACGTTGACGGCGGCGATCACGAAGATCCTGGCGGAGACGGGTGGGGCGG
>JADFHR010000093.1 GCA_022567015.1 Pseudomonadota bacterium | reverse complement strand
GACGGTGATTTCGCCGCGGTGTCGGTGCGCGACCGCGGCGTAGGCGTGCCCGCCGATGACCTCCCGCGCCTGTGCGAGCGCTTCTTCCGCGCCCGCACATCCACCGGAATCACCGGCACCGGCATCGGCCTCAACCTGGCCAAGCGGCTCGTGGAAATGCACAAGGGCACCATCGAGGTCGACAGCGTCGAGGGCCAGGGTTCGGTGTTCACCGTGCGCCTGCCCATCGACCTGCGCGACGCCGGCGCGCCGGCCCAAGGATCCGGACAACTGGCTCAAGGGCGCCGCCGGGCACGAGGGCTCCTGGTGGCCCGACTGGCATAGGTGGCTGACAAGGCACGCCGGCCAGAAGACCGTGGCCGGCCGCGGACGCCCACACGCGCCGACACGGCGTCGACAGGTTATCAACCTTAGAGAAAAAAACTATAAGTACTATACGCGTATTGATCGCCTATACCACGGAAGTATTGCGATATACGTGTAAGATAGTCAATTCTTACGGCTTATTCCGTGTAGGCAAAATTCCTTGGAAGCATTTTCTCCGCTGATTACAGGACATTCTGGATGATGGACGACGTCAGAGAGCGATCCGTAGACGACGACACCTTTCCGGTCGTCGAGGACCACATCGTTCCGGCGGCCGGGGACGACACCCCGTCGGCGTGGCGGCGTTTGGTGATCTACCTGAGTATCCCGGCCGCTTTGGGCATCGCCTACTTCCTGATTCACACGGCCATTTTGCACGGAGGCATCCAACCCCACACCGTCATGGAAGTCCTGGGCATTTTTTTGGTGCTGGTGGTGGGGATCTTCGCGGCAGTGATTATAGGGAAACCGGCGTCCCCGGTTGGGAAATTTCCGGCGATGGACGACGTCGTTCCGGCCATGGAAGACGCCACCGATTCGGCCGTGGTGGATGGCCCCTATCTGGCGCGTCGGCGGTCGGCGGTCTATTGGGGTCTCGCCGCTGTTTTGGTCATCAGCTACGTCCTGCTCCGCAAGTCCACTTGGCAGGGCGGGGCCCAACTTCACACCATCATGGAGGTCGTCGCCACCCTTCTGGCGCTGATGGTGACGGCGATGGCGCTGGTCCGTTTTTACAGCAAGAAGAACAACACCTTCCTGTTCATCGGCACGGGTTTCCTGGGCACCGCCTTTCTGGACGGTTACCACGCGGTGGTGACGTCGAAGTTCTTCGCCCCGTACCTGCCGTCGGACCTGCCGGCGTTGATTCCATGGAGCTGGGTGGCCTCGCGCCAGTTCCTGTCGGTCCTGCTGTGCCTGAGCTGGCTCGCCTGGGTGCGCGAGCAGCGGCTCGGCAAGCCAGGTCGGATCAGCGAGCGAACGGTGTACCTGACCTCGGGAATACTGACCCTGGCCAGTTTCCTGTTCTTCGCCTTCGTGCCGCTGCCCAGGGCCTATTACCCGGAGTTCATCTTCCACCGCCCCGAAGAGTTCCTGCCCGCCTTCTTCTTCCTGGTGGCGCTCATCGGCTACCTGCGCAAGGGCGAATGGCGGAGCGACGTCTTCGAACACTGGCTGGTGCTGTCGCTGATCGTCGGTTTCCTGGGCCAGACCGTGTTCATGTCTTTTTCCGGGCAATTATTCGACATGGAGTTCGATGCCGCGCACCTGTTGAAGAAGGTGAGCTATGTCTGCGTGCTCACCGGCCTTCTCGTCAGCATGTACTCCAGCTTCCGCCGGGCCGAGGAAAGCACGATGATTCTCGCCAGGGCCTATGGAATGCTGCGCACGGAGATCGCCGAACGCGAACATGCGGAAGAGGCGCTGCGTGGAAGCGAGGAGCGCCTGCGGGCGATCGTCGACAACCTGGTCGACGGGGTCATCACCATCGACGACACGGGCGTGGTCCAGTCCTTCAATCCGGGGGCCGAACGCATTTTCGGGTATGCGCCGGACGAGGTCGTGGGCGGCAACGTGCGCATGCTGATGCCGGAACCCAATCATTCCCGACACGATACCTACATCGCCGACTACCTGACGACCGGGGAGGCCAAGATCATCGGCAAGGGCCGCGAGGTCGAGGGCCGGCGCAGGGACGGCTCCATCTTCCCGTTGGAGTTGGGGATCGGTGAAATGGCGGTGGGTGGACATCGCATGTTCACCGGCATCGTCAGGGACATCACCGAGCGCAAACAGGCGGAGGCGACGCTGGCGCGGCGCGCCGAGGAACTGGCGCGGTCCAACGCCGACCTCGAAGAGTTCGCCTACGTGGCCTCCCACGACCTCCAGGAACCCCTGCGCAAGGTGCAGTCCTTCGGCGGCCGGTTGCAGACAAAATATGGCGACGCCCTGGGCAAGGAAGGCTCGGACTACGTGGTCCGCATGCGGGACGCGGCCGATCGCATGCAGCGGCTGATAACCGATCTTTTGAATTTCTCCCGGGTGACCACCCAGGGGCAGGCCTTCGTCCCGGTCGACCTGGCCCGGGTGGCGCGGGAGGTCGTCTCGGATCTGGAGGTGCGTATCCAGGAGACGGACGGGCGGGTGGAGTGCAGCGACTTGCCGACCATCGACGCCGATCCCCTGCAGATGCACCAGTTGCTCCAGAATTTGGTCGCCAACGCGCTGAAATACCGGCGCGAAGACGCACCGCCCGTGGTCCAGGTGAGCGCGCGGATCGTCGAGAAGGACCCGCCATCCGCCTACGCCAAGCCCACGAAGATGTGCGAGATCGTTGTCACCGACAACGGCATCGGGTTCGAGAAGCAGTATGCCGATCGCATATTCGGCATCTTCCAGCGCCTGCACGGACGCGGGAAATACGAGGGAACCGGCGTCGGTCTGGCGCTCTGCCGCAAAATCTCGGAACGCCACGGCGGAACCATTACGGCCGAGGGCCGCCCCGGCGAAGGAGCCACGTTCACCGTCACCCTGCCGGTAAACCATCCCAAAATCGGAGCAACCACGTCATGAGCCATAAGGGAGTCGCGATCACCATACTCGTCGCGGACGACGACCCGGATGACCGCCTGTTGCTCCAGGATGCCCTTGAGGAAGCCCGTCTTGGGAACCCCGTTCACTTCGTCAACGACGGCGTCGAGCTGATGGACTACCTGAATCGGCGGGGAGATTACGAGAACCTCGCCGACTCGCCCCAAGCCGGCCTGATCCTTCTGGACCTGAACATGCCCCGCAAGGACGGACGCGAGGCGCTGAAGGAAATCAAGACCGACCCGCGGTTCCGGCGTATTCCCGTGATCGTCCTGACCACGTCGAAGGCCGAGGAGGACATCTTCCGCACCTACGACCTGGGCGTGAACTCCTTCATCGTCAAGCCGGTCACCTTCGATAGTTTGGTGGACATCATGCGGACGGTGACCAGCTACTGGCTGCAGATCGTCAGCCTGCCGCCGAACGGCAGGGGGCACCAGCATTGACCCCCGCCCCCAGTATCCTTCTCGTCGAGGACGACGAGGACGATTACGTTCTCGCCCGCGGTCTGCTGAGCGAAATCTTCGGGCCGTCGCTCAAGCTCGACTGGGTGGAGACCTGGGACGCGGGGCTGGAGGCGCTGCGCAAGGGCACGCACGACATCTGTCTGGCTGATTTCCGACTGGGCGACCGCAATGGGCTTGAGCTCGTCCGCGAGGCGGCCACCCTTGGCTGCACGGTGCCGATCATTCTTCTCACCGGACAGGACAACCGCGAGATCGACCTCGCGGCGGTGAAGGCGGGGGCGACAGATTATCTGGTCAAGGGCGAGATCACCGCGCCCCTGCTCGACCGGGCCATCCGCTACGCCATCGAGCGGAAGAAAGTGGAAATGCAACTGGTGAGGTTTGCCCAATACGACTCCCTCACCGGCCTCGCCAACCGGTCCCTCTTCCATACGCGGCTGGGCGACGCCATCGCCCACGCGAAACGCACGAAGCAGTTGGTGGCCGTTCTGCTTCTCGATCTGGATCACTTCAAGAACGTCAACGATTCACTGGGACACCCGGTTGGCGATATGCTGCTGACCCAGGTGTCGGAACGGCTGACCGCCTGCGCCCGCGAGACCGACACGGTGGCCCGCCTGGGCGGCGACGAATTCGCCGTCATCGCCACCAACATAACGCACGGGGACGGCGCCGCAGCCCTCGCCCGCAAACTCATCGACGCCCTGGCCGCGCCCTTCACCCTCAACGGCCAGGAGGTGTTCACCGCCACCAGCATGGGCATCACGCTGTTTCCCCTGGACGACAAGGAGCCGGACCAACTCCTGAAGAACGCCGACATGGCCCTCTACCAGGCGAAGGCCGAGGGCCGTGGCAGGTACCGGTTCTACGACGTCAAGATGAACGCCCGGGCACAGGCCCGCAAGACCCTGGAATTCGAGATGCGCCGCGCCCTCGAGCGCCACGAGTTCTGCCTCCACTTCCAGCCGAAAATAAACACCTTCACCGGCGACCTGACCGGCGTCGAGGCCTTGATTCGTTGGCAACACCCCGAACGCGGCATGGTCCTTCCGGGGGAGTTCATACCCGTGGCGGAGACGACCGGTCTGATCGTGCCCTTGGGCGACTGGGTGTTGCACACCGCCTGCGCCCAAAGCGTCGCCTGGCAGAAGATGGGACTGCCGCCGGTCCCGGTGGCGGTCAACGTGTCGGCCATCCAGTTCAAGGGAACGGACTTCATAGACACCGTGACGCGGGCCATCGACGAATCCGGGATCGATCCGGCATGCCTGGAGCTGGAGCTCACCGAGAGCACGGTCATGGACGAAACGGAGGTGATGACCGAGTTGCTGCACCGCCTCCGCGACCTCCGGCTTAATGTGGCCATCGACGATTTCGGCACCGGCTGTTCCTCGTTCCTGCGCCTGAAGGAGCTTCCCGTCAACAAGCTCAAGATCGACCTGTCCTTCGTGCGCAACGTCACCGATGACCCCGCCAACGCCGCCATCACCAAGACGATCATTACCCTGGCCAAGAACCTCAATCTGGGAGTCATCGCCGAAGGGGTGGAAACCGCGGAACAGTTCGCGTTCCTGCTCCAGCACGAGTGCCAGGAAGTGCAGGGCTATTACATCAGCCGGCCGCTTTCCGGGGACCAGTTCACCGTGTGGTACGGGGAACGCCTGCAAAACCTCGCCCGGGAGGGTTGAAGGCGTTGAGGGAGTTGCGCCGGCGACTTTGCGGCGGGCCCGAGGGAACCGTCCCCGTGGGTTTAAGAGAGCGTTAACCACTTCCCAATACGTTGCGCGGAGCCTTTCCGGATTGGGAGCCGTCGCGCACGGCTGGGCGGGGACGGCGCGCCGAAGGCCTCGCGGCAAATGGCGGAGCGAGTATCATGCAACCAAACAGCGGATCGACAGGCGACGGCCACGTTGGGCCGCGGGCCACCGGCGAGCGGGCGGCGGACAGCGCCTCCGCGGGCGTTCCGGGAAAGCTGGACAAGGAGTGGATGGACAGCTTCCCCGAGCTCAAGGACCTTCGCGACGTCCTGCGCCGCCAGCACGCCAACGGGGAGATCGATTTCGACAACATCCATGACCTCAACGTCCTCCAGGCCTGGAGCAACGCCCTGGCCGGCCTCGACCGGGAGGCCCTTGAATCCTTCGTCGAGGAGACCTTCGTCGAGCTCGGCCTGGCGACGGAAGACGAGGCCCAGTTCACCATCTCCGGCCTGCGCCTGTTCCGCCGCCGCGAATGGAACAGCCTGAGCCCCCACATCAAGAAACGCCTGCTTCAGCACGAAAGGCTCACCGCCAGCATCGCCGGAGGCTTCCGCAAACGCCTGGAGCGCGCGCTCGACATCATGCGCGGCGGCCGCGACCAGCCCCTGGCGGAGGAGTTCAAGAAGACCGCTTCCAGCCGCAACGACCTTCTCGAGATCAAGGGCGCCATGGAATTCATGCGCGAGGTCGCGGAAAAGGATCCTTTCCTGCGTTTCAACCTTCAGCGCATCGCCCGCGAGGTGATCAAGGATCCCGAGATCCTGAACCAAGCCATCACCTGGCACGAGGTCCCGGTGCACCGCATCGGCACCCTGATCCGCCACGCCGTCAACAAGATCCTGGACACCGTCATCAGTCTCGAGACCCGCAACGTCAAAGCCCAGCACCCCAAGCTATACGGTTTCCGGCGGGCCCGCGCCATCGCCGCGCTGACGGGGCACCTGCGCCGGGCGCGGGAGCTGGGCTGCGGCTCCCAGATCCGGTCGCTGATCCTCGAGCGCCTGAAGCCCCATCCGGCCATCTTCAAACTGTATTTCGGCGCCCGCCACCCGCTGGCGTAGGGCGGCGTTCACCCTGCGGCCCTTGCCGGCGCGCCGCCCGTTCAGATCACCGGCGTCTCCCGGTAGGTCCCCCACAGCTCCTTCAAGGATTCGACGATCTCGCCCATGGACGCCCTGGCCTTCACCAGCTCGATGGTGACGGGCATGATATTGGCGTCCTCGTCCGCGGCCACGGCCTTCAGGTCCTCCAGCAGCCGCGCCACCCGTCCGCCATCCCGCTGGCTGCGCACCCGGCGCAGGGTTTCGATCTGGCGGCTTTCCGTTTGCGGATCATACGGGTGGGTTTCGATGGCGGCGTCTTTCTCTTCCTCCTCCACGTACTTGTTGACGCCGATGACCGGGCGTTCGCCGTTGGCTTTCTTGAGCGCGAAGGCGTACGCCGAATCGGCGATCTCCTTTTGGAACCAGCCGTCCTCGATGGCCTTCAACGTGCCGCCCATGCGGTCCACCTCGTCGAGGATGGCGAAGATGCGCTCTTCCATTTCGGTGGTCAGGCTCTCGATGTAATACGAGCCCCCGAGCGGGTCGATGACGGCGGTGACATTGGTTTCATCGGCGATCACCTGCTGGGTCCTGAGCGCCAGTTTCATGGCCTCCTCGGTGGGGATGGCGAAGGCCTCGTCCAGGCCGTTGGTGTGCAGGCTCTGGGCGCCGCCGAGCACCGCCGCCAGCGCCTGATAGGCGGTGCGGATCACGTTGACCTTGTGCTGGGGCTTGGTCAGGGTCGCCGCCGCCGTCTGGCAGTGGAAGCGCAGGCGCATGGATTCGGGCTTCACCGCGCCGAAGCGGTCCTTCATGATCTTGGCGTACACCCGGCGCACGGCGCGGAACTTGGCCACCTCCTCGAAGAAATCGGCCTGGCTGACGAAATAGTAGGCCAGCCGGGGGGCGAAATCGTCGACCGGGATTCCCGCCTTCACCACCTCTTCCACGTAGGCGATGGCGTTGGCCATGGTGAAGGCCGCCTCCTGCACCGCCGTCGCCCCGGCTTCGGAGATGTGGTAGCCGGAGATGTTGACCGGGTTGTAGCGCTTCATGTGCCGGGCCGCGTAGACGATGGTGTCGCGCACGATGCGCATGGACGGCCTGGGCGGATAGATCCATTCCTTCTGGGCGATGTATTCCTTGAGGATGTCGTTCTGGATGGTGCCCGAAAGCTGGTTCAGGTCGTCGCCCCGCTGCTCGGCCAGGGCGACGTACATGGCGAGCAGGATCCAGGCGCTGGGGTTGATGGTCATGGACACCGAGACGCGGGTCAGGTCGATGCCCTCGAACAGGGCCTCCATGTCGTCCAGGGTGTCCACGGCCACCCCTTCCCGGCCCACCTCGCCGACGCACATGGGATGATCGGAGTCGTAGCCCATGAGGGTGGGCATGTCGAAGTCGGTGGACAGCCCGGTCTGGCCCTGGGCGATCAGGTACTTGAAGCGCCGGTTGGTGTCGGCGCCGGTGCCGAAGCCGGCGATCTGGCGCATGGTCCACAGGCGTCCCCGGTACATGGTCGGATAGGGGCCGCGGGTAAAGGGATAGCGGCCCGGAAGGCCGATGTCTTCGAGCGCCGTGCGGGCGCCGTCGACGGCCGTGTAGACGCGCTTCACGGGCACGCCGGAGGCGGTCTCGTATTCCTCCCTGCCCTCCGGCTGGCGGGCGAGGAAGGCCGCCAGCTCGTCCGCCTCCCATTCTTCGAGCATCCGCCGCGCCCGGTCGCTGGCCGAGCCGTTCAAGGCGTCGTCTGTCTCGCTCATGGCGTCAGTCCTCCGGAGAGGCGGCGAGCATGTCCATCGCCGCCGCGTAAGGGTCCACCTCGCGCGCCATCACCCGGTCCAGAAGCCCGGCCAGCGTGGCGTCGTGGCGGCCGGCGAAGCGGGCGCGGACGATATCCTCGACGATCCTGAGGATGCGCGTCTCCGCGATGCGCCGGCGGCGCAGGGCGATCCCGCCCGAGTCCTCCAGGTGGGCGCGGTGGGCGTCGATGGCCGCCAGCAGGTCGCCGATGCCTTCGTCGTTCTCGGCGCTGGTCGGCAGCACGGGGACCTGCCACCCGTCGCCGCCCGCCACGCCCAGGGTCAACATGCCCTTGAGGTCGATCAGGGTCCGGTTGGCGTCCGCCCGGTCGCACTTGCTGACCACGTGGATGTCGGCGATCTCCAGGATGCCCGCCTTGATGGCCTGGATCTCGTCGCCCAGGCCCGGCGCCGAAAGCACGACGATGGTGTGGGCCGCCTGGAGAATGTCGACTTCGTCCTGGCCGACGCCCACGGTCTCCACCACCACGATGTCGAACCCGGCGGCGTCCAGGATGTCGACGGAGTCCAGGCTGGCCCGGGCCAGGCCGCCCACCGCCCCGTGGGTGGCCATGGAGCGGATGAAGACGCCGGGATCGCCGCTGAGCCCGGTCATGCGCACCCGGTCGCCGAGGATGGCGCCGCCGGAAAAGGGACTGGACGGGTCGACGGCGACGATGCCCACCTTGCGCCCGGAGGCGCGAATGGCCTGGGCCAGCACCCGGGCGAGGACGGATTTGCCGCTGCCCGGCACGCCGGTCAGGCCGACCACGTGGGCACGGCCGGTGTGCCGGTAAATCTCGGCCAGCGCGGCGCGGCAATCCCCGCCCCCGGCCTCGGCGCGGGACATCATCCTGGCGATGCCGCGGACGCGCCCGGCGAGGACGTCTTCAACCATGTCCATCGGCGCCGTCCATCTTCTGGCTGAGCGAGCGGAAGAGGTCGCGGTCGTCGATCACCCGGCGCGCCTTGAAATCGGTGCGCGGGATGACGCCCGCCTCCACCACCTCGACCCGGGCGCGCACGCCCAGCACCCGCAGGAGGCCGCCCTCGGCCCGGGCGCGCAGCCTGGTCACGGCGTCGGCGCCGGCCTCGTAGATCCCGGCCGCGGCGTCCATGCGCACCAGAAGCTCGTCCATGGCGCCGTCGCGGGTGATGACGATGCGGTGCTCGCCGCCGTAGCCGGACAGGTCGTTGAGGACGGAATCGATGGCGCTCGGATAGATGTTCTCGCCGCGCACGGTGAACATGTCGTCGATACGCCCGTAGATGCCCTGGGGCAGGCGCGGGTACGTCCGCCCGCACGGGCCGGGCCCGTCCACCCAGTGGGTCAGGTCGCCCGAAACCAGGCGGATCATGGGCTGGGACGTGCGCTCCAGGTTGGTGTACACCGGCGTCCCCTGGCTGCCGTAGGGCACCCGCCGGTAAGATTTGGGATCACAGACCTCCGTATACACCATGTCCTGCCAGACGAGCATGCCTTCGGTCTCGGCGGTGCCCGCCAGGTTCATCCACGGCGTCACCTCGGCCATGGAACCGCAGTCGACGACCCGGGCGCCGTAGGTCTCCTCGATGCGCCGGCGGATGCTGGGGATGGAGGCCCCGGGCTCGCCGGAAAAGAACATCACCTTGAGCCCGAAATCCCGGGGGTCCACCCCTTCCTCCGCCGCCACCTCGGCCAGATGGAGGGCATAGGACGGCGTGCTGTAAAAGGCGGCGGGCTTGACGATGTTCATCCACATGACGGCGCGGGCGCTCATGCCCTGTGCCCCCGCCCCGAAGGGGAAGCACTTGGCGCCGAGGCGCTCGGCCCCCAGCAGGGTCCCCCACGAGCCCATGTACAGGCTGAAAATGGAGGCGATGAAGACCACGTCGCCGGGGCGGATGCCCATGGCCCACATGACCCGCGCCTGGCTGTTGGCGATCGCCTGCCAGTCGCCGCGGCCGATGGCGAACATGGTCGGCCGCCCGGTGGTGCCCGAGGTGCCGTGGATGTGGTGGACGTCCGATTGGGGAATGCACAGGTAGTCGCCGAAGGGCCCGGCGCGGGTCTGCGATTCCAGCAGCTCGGCCTTGGTGACCACGGGCACCCGCTCGAAGTCGTCGAGGGACCGGACGTGGTCGGGATGGACGCCGGCCTCGTCCCACTTGCGCCGGTAAAACGGCGCCTTGGCGTAGGCATAGGCCATCACCGCGCGCAGACGCCCGGCGATGGCGGCGTCGCGCTCGCCGGCGGGCATGGTCTCGCGCACCGGGAACCAGTAGCGGCTCGACGGCTCCGGCATGTAGCCGGGATCATACTTCGGCGGATAGGACCAGTATTCCACGGCCAAGGGTCTCCCTGGGACGATCCCCCTAACGCGGACCGCGCTCCGCCACCAGACGGCGGACGGTGCCGACGATGGTCTCCGGCGGCGCGTCCTGGAGCAGCACCTCGCCCACGCCCATTTTCTTCAGCGTGGCCACGTCCTCGTCCGGCATCACGCCGCCGGCCATGAGGATGATGTCGTCGGCGTCGGTTTTCCTGAGAAGATCGATCATGCGCGGAAGGATGGTCATGTGGGCGCCCGACAGGAGGCTGACGCCGAGCACGTCCACGTCCTCCTGGACGGCGGCGTCGACCACTTCCTCGGGCGTGCGGTGAAGGCCGGTGTAGATGACATCCATGCCCGCGTCGCGCAGGCAGCGGGCGACCACCTTGACGCCGCGGTCGTGGCCGTCCAGCCCGACCTTGGCCAGGAGCACGCGGATGACACCCGTTTTCTCGCTCATCGCCGCCCGGCCCCCGTGTTTCCGTTGCGCTCCGTAGGGATTACCACACTCGGCCGGGGCTCCGGAAGCCGGTTGCCCGGGTATTACACACCGGCGTCCAGGTACTCGCGCGCCAGATCCACGTAGTGGCTGGGAACCACGGCGATGAGGCGCCGTTCCTCCTCGTTCAGGTCGCGTATGGGCCGGGCCGGAACGCCGGCCCACACCTGGCCGCCTTTCACCCGTGTGCCCGGCGTGACCACGGCGCCGGCGGCGACCAGGGCGTTGCTCTCCACATGGGCGCCGTCCATCACCGTCGCCTGCATGCCGATGAAACAGAAATCCTCCAGCGTGCAGGCATGGACGATGGCCGCGTGGCCGATGGTGACGTCGGAGCCGATGTAGGTGCCGAAGGTGTCGGCGTCCACATGCACGATGGTGCCGTCCTGGAGGTTGGTGCGCTCGCCGATGCGGATCTCGTTCACATCGCCGCGGATGATGACGCCGAACCACAGGTTGGTGTCCTTCCCGATCTCCACGTCGCCGATGACGGTGGCCGTCGGCGCGACGAAAACGCCGTCGGCGATGCTGGGCAGCACGTTCCGGTAGTGCAGGATCAGGCCGGACATGGGGTTCTCCTTCGGTGCTAGTGCACGGACTCATTCGGATGATGCAGCAGACTCCAACGTGTACGATGAATCATCTGATCGCGTCTGTGCACTAGCAGGTAGCCTGCGTGGGGCCGGATCGGTTGGCCCTTAAGTATCGAGATTGA
>JADFHR010000092.1 GCA_022567015.1 Pseudomonadota bacterium | reverse complement strand
CGGCGACCTCGTCGCCCGCGCGGCGAAGGGCTTCCAGGGGCTGGGGGTCCGCAAGGGGATCAAGGTCGGGCTGATGCTGCCCAACTGCCCGTACGCCGTGATCTGCTTCTATGCCGTGCTCAAGGCCGGCGGCACGGTGGTCAACGTCAACCCCCTGTACGCGGAGCGCGAGATCGAGCGGCAGATCCGCGATTCGGGCATGTGCATCCTGGTGACCCTGAACATGAAGGCGTTGTACGCGAAGGTGGTCGGGCGGCTCGGTGACGGCACGCTGGAGCGCATCGTGGTGTGCTCCATGAGCGGCATCCTGCCGTTTGCGCAGAAAGCGCTGTTCGCCATCCTGCGGCGCCGGGAGACGGCCACCGTTCCCGATGACGACCGCCACGTCCTCTATGAACGTCTGATCGACAACGACGGGGCCGTCGATCCCGTGGCGGTCGATCCGGCCCGCGACATCGCCGTGCTCCAGTACACCGGCGGCACCACCGGCCTGCCCAAGGGCGCCATGCTGACCCATGCGAACCTGTATGCCAACGCGGTGCAGGTGGGGATGTGGGGTCCCGACACCAAGCCCGGCGAGGAGAAGATGCTGGGTGTGCTGCCCCTGTTCCACGCCTTCGGCATGACGGCGGTGATGAACCTGTGCCTGCGCTTCGGCTGGGAGCTGATCCTGCTGCCCCACTTCAAGCCGATCGAGGTGCTGCGGACCATCGACCGCGAGCAGCCGACGATCTTCATCGGCGTGCCGACCATGTTTTCGGCCCTGAATTCCCACCGCGACCTGGCCAAATACGACCTCTCCAGCCTCGCCTTTTGCATCTGCGGCGGGGCGCCGCTGCCCGAAGGCGTGCGGCGCACCTTCGAGACCCTGACCGGCTGCACCCTGGTCGAGGGCTACGGCCTCAGCGAGACGGGACCGGTGTGCACCGTCAGTCCGCTGCACGGCGTCAAAAAGGCGGGCTCGGCCGGCCTGCCCATGCCGGGGACGGTGATCGAGATCGTCGCCCTCGACGATCCGGACCGGCTGCTCGGGCCGGGCGAGCACGGCGAAATCTGCATCACCGGCCCCCAGGTCATGCACGGCTATTCGAACCGCGCCCAGGAGACCATGGACGCCATGCGGGGCGGGCGCCTGCACACCGGCGACGTCGGCTACCTGGACGACGACGGCTATCTTTACATCATCGACCGCATCAAGGAGCTGATTCTGGCGGGCGGGTTCAACGTCTATCCGCGCATGGTCGAGGAGGCGATCTACCTCCACTCCGCGGTCGAGGAAGTCACCGTGTGCGGCGTCCCGGACGAGCACCGGGGCGAGATCGTCAAGGCCTTCGTCAAGCTGCGCCCCGGGGAAAGCATCACCGCGGCGGAGCTGCGCCGCTTCCTCAGGGACAAGCTTGCGCCCTTCGAGACGCCCCGGCGGATCGAGTTCCGCGACACCCTGCCCAAGACCCTGATCGGCAAGCTGTCGAAGAAGGAGCTGATCGCCGAGGAAATGGCCAAGGCGGCCACCGCCGAAGCCCCGGGCGAACGGATGCGCGAACACCTAAGTGAACAAAAGACCTGATGGCGGAGCTGCAGCACATGGAAAACGTGGTCATCGCCGGGTACGCCCGTTCCCCGTTCACACCCGCCAACAAGGGAGGACTGACCAAGGTCCGGCCCGACGAGCTTGCGGCGCAGGTGATCAAGGGGCTGATCGAAAGGACCGGCGTCAACGCCGACGACATCGAGGACCTGATCGTCGGCTGCGCCTTCCCCGAGGGCGAGCAGGGACTGAACATGGCGCGCCTGATCGGGTTTCTGGCGGAGTTGCCCCTGTCGGTCGCCGGCGTCACGGTCAACCATTTCTGCGGCTCGTCCATGCAGGCCGTCCACATGGCCGCCGGCGCCATGCGCATGAACGCCGGCGACGTCTTCATCTGCGCCGGCGTGGAATCCATGACCCGGGTGCCCATCATGGGCTTCAACCCCCTGCCCCATCCGGGACTGTACGAATCCCACCCCGAGGCCTACATGTCCATGGGCGAGACCGCCGAGAACGTGGCCGGCAAATACCGGATCTCGCGCCGGCAGCAGGACGAATTCGCCCTGGCCAGCCATACCAAGGCGGCGGCCGCCCAGGCCGGGGGAAAGCTGAGCGACGAGATCGTCCCCATCGTCCATAACGGGGCCACGGTGGACCGCGACGGCTGCATCCGCCCCGACACCACCCTGGACGCCCTGGCCGGCCTGAAACCCGCCTTCGACAAAAAGGGCACGGTGACCGCGGGCACGTCTTCGCCGTTGAGCGATGGGGCCTCGGCGATCCTGGTGTGCAGCGAAGACTACGCCGAAAAGCACGGGCTCGAGCCCCTGGCCCGGGTCAAGAGCATCGCCGTGGCCGGCTGCGCGCCCGAACTCATGGGCATCGGGCCGGTGGCGGCGACCAAGAAGGCCCTGCAGCGGGCCGGGCTTGGCGCCGCCGATATCGACATCGTCGAACTCAACGAGGCCTTCGCCTCCCAGTCCCTGGCCTGCATCCGGGATCTGGACCTGGACGCGGACACGGTAAACGTGGACGGCGGCGCCATCGCGCTCGGCCATCCCCTGGGCGCCACCGGCGCCCGCATCACCGGCAAGGCGGCCCAGCTGTTGAAGCGCGAAGGCGGCACCTATGCGCTCGCCACCCAGTGCATCGGCGGCGGCCAGGGCATCGCCACCATCCTGGAAGCCGTATAGATGGCGGAGATCAAAAAAGTCGGCGTCATCGGCGCCGGCGTCATGGGCGCCGGCATCGCCGCCCACATCACCAATGCCGGCGTGCCGGTGGTCCTGCTCGACATCGTCCCCGAGGGGGCGGAGAACCGCGACGCCCTCGCCGAGGACGCGGTCAAGAAACTGCTCAAGGCCGACCCGGCGGCCTTCATGCACAAACGCAACGCCAAACTGATCACCACCGGCAATATCGAGGACCACCTGGACCGCGTCGCCGATTGCGACTGGATCATCGAGGCGGTGATCGAGAAGGTGGAGGCCAAGCACGCGATCTATGGGAAGATCGACGCGGTGCGCAAGCCGGGCTCCATCGTTTCGTCCAACACCTCCACGATCCCCCTCGCCGTGCTGTGCGAGGGCATGCCCGGCGGCTTCGCCCGCGATTTCCTCATCACCCACTTCTTCAATCCGCCGCGCTACATGCGCCTGCTGGAACTGGTGGCGGGGGAAAAGACCCGCGCCGACGCTGTGCAGGCCGTCCGCCGCTTCGCCGACGTGGCCCTGGGCAAGGGCGTGGTGGAGTGCAAGGACACGCCGGGCTTCATCGCCAACCGCATCGGCATCTACTGGCTGCAATGCGGCGTGCTGGAGGCCATGGAGGCCGGCCTGACGGTCGAGGAGGCGGACCTGGTCTGCGGCCGGCCGATGGGCATTCCCAAGACCGGCGTCTTCGGCCTGCTCGATCTGGTGGGGCTCGACCTCATGCCCCACGTGCTGGGCAGCCTGGCCGGCGCCCTGCCCGAGACGGACGCGTTCCACGCCGTCCGCCGGGAACCGGAGCTGATCAGGAAAATGATCGCCGACGGGTACACGGGGCGCAAGGGCAAGGGCGGCTTCTACCGGCTCGACACGTCTTCGGGCAAGAGGGTCAAGGAGGCCATCGACCTCGAGACCGGCGCCTACCACCCGGCCCAGAAGCCCAGGCTGGACAGCGTCGAGGCGGCCAGGAAAGGCGGCCTGCGCGCCCTGATGGAACACCCCGACAAGGGCGGACGCTACGCCTGGCGGGTCATGGCCCGGACCCTCGGCTACGCCGCCCATCTGGCGCCCGAGATCGCCGGCGACATCGTGGCCGTCGACGAGGCCATGCGCCTCGGCTTCAACTGGAAGTCCGGTCCCTTCCAGCTCATCGATCAGCTGGGAGCCGCGTGGTTCGCCGAAAAGCTGAAAACCGACGGCCTGCCGGTGCCCGATCTGCTGGAAACGGTGGGTGCCGGCACGTTCTACCGCACCGACGAGGGCCGCCCCCAGCACCTGACGTTCGACGGCGGGTACGCCGACGTGCGGCGCGCCACCGGCGTGCTTTTGCTGTCCGACGTGAAACTGCGAAGCCAGCCCCTGGCGCGCAACGCCTCGGCCAGCCTGTGGGACATCGGCGACGGCGTGGTGTGCCTGGAGTTCCACACCAAGATGAACGCGCTCGACCTGGGCACCCTGGCCATGGTCGGCAAGGCCGTCGACATCGTGGCCGACGGCTACCAGGCCCTGGTCATCTACAACGAGGGCAGCAACTTCTCGGCCGGCGCCAACCTGGGACTGATGCTGTTCGCCGCCAACCTCGCCGCCTGGCCGATGATCGAGGACATGCTGGTCCGGGGGCAGGACGCGTACAAGGCCCTCAAGTACGCCCCCTTCCCGGTGGTCGGCGCGCCGGCCGGGATGGCCCTCGGCGGGGGGTGCGAGATTCTCCTGCACTGCGACGCCGTCCAGGCCCATGCCGAGTTCTACGTGGGCCTGGTGGAGACCGGCGTCGGCGTCGTTCCGGCCTGGGGCGGGTGCAAGGAAATGCTCGTGCGCTGGTCCGCCAGTCCCCTGCGCCCGCGCGGTTTCATGCCCCCCGTCATCAAGGTCTTCGAGACCGTGGGCACGGCCACGGTGGCCAGGTCGGCGCCCGAGGCCAGGGATCTCCTGTACCTGGCCGCCGACGACGGCATCACCATGAACCGGGACCGCCTGCTGGCCGACGCCAAGGCCCGGGCGCTCGACCTCGTCGACGGCTATACCCCGCCCGAGCCGCCGGAGATTTCCCTGCCCGGGCCGGCGGCGCGGGTCGCCCTGACCATGGTCCTCTACGGCCTGCGCAAGCTGGGCAAGGCGACGCCCCACGACGAGGTGGTGGCCAAGGTTCTGGCCGGGGTCCTCAGCGGCGACGGAACCGACGTCACCGAAAGCCTCACCGAGGACGACCTGCTGGCCCTCGAGCGCCGCGCCTTCATGGAGCTGGTGCGCCATCCCGCCACCATCGCCCGGATCGAGCACATGCTGGACACCGGCAAGCCGCTTAGGAATTGAGCCATGGCCACGTACAAGGCGCCCCTCGGCGACATGCGCTTCGTGCTCAACGACCTGCTCGGCGAGGAACAGTTCGGCGACCTGCCCGGCGCGGACGAGGTGACGCCCGACCTTGTCGACGCCATCCTGGAAGAGGCGGCCAAGGTGTGCGAGGGCCTGCTGTCGCCGCTGAACCGCAGCGGCGACGAGGAAGGGTGCCACTTCGAGAACGGCGTCGTGCGCACGCCGGAAGGGTTCAAGGAGGCCTACCGCACGTTTATCGAAGGCGGATGGACCTCGCTCGCCTGCGACACCGAACACGGCGGCCAGGGCCTGCCCGAGACCATCAACATGATGGTCGAGGAAATGATCTGCTCGGCCAACCTGTCGTTCGGCATCTATCCGGGGTTGTCCCGCGGCGTCTATCTGGCGCTCAAGGCTTTCGGGTCCGAGGCCCTGAAGGAAACCTACCTGCCCAGGCTGGCGGACGGCACGTGGAGCGGCACCATGTGCCTGACCGAATCCCAATGCGGCACCGACCTGGGCCTGCTCAACACCCGGGCCACCCCCGGCGACGACGGCGCCTACACGATCACCGGCACCAAGATCTTCATCTCCGCCGGCGAACACGACCTGACCGAGAACATCATCCATCTGGTGCTGGCCCGCACCCCGGACGCGCCCGAGGGAAGCCGGGGCATCAGCCTGTTCCTGGTGCCCAAGGTGTCGGTCGCCGAGGACGGCTCCCTGGGGCCGGCCAACGGCGTCGCCTGCGGCTCCATCGAGCACAAGATGGGCATCCATGCGTCGTCGACCTGCGTCATCAACTTCGACGACGCCACGGGCTTCCTGGTCGGCGACCTCAACAAGGGCATGCGGGCCATGTTCGTGATGATGAACACGGCGCGCCTGGCGGTCGGCATCCAGGGCCTGGGGCTCGCCGAGGCCGCCTACCAGGGGGCGGCGGCGTACGCCCGGGAACGCCTGCAGGGGCGCTCGCTGGGCGGCCCCAAGTGTCCCGACAAGCCGGCCGATCCGATCATCGTGCACCCGGACGTGCGCCGCATGCTGCTCACCATGCGGGCGTACGTGGAAGGGGCGCGGGCCCTGGGCGCCTGGGTGTCCCTGCACATGGACGTCGCGGCCCGGCACGCCGACGCCGACAGGCGCCGGCAGTCACAGGACCTGGTGGAGCTCCTCACCCCCGTGGTCAAGGCCCTGTTCACCGACATCGGCTTCGAGGCGGGCAACCTGGCGGTGCAGGTTTTCGGCGGCCACGGCTACATCCGCGAACACGGGATCGAGCAGTACGTGCGCGACGCCCGCATCACCCAGATTTACGAGGGCACCAACGGCATCCAGGCGCTCGATCTGGTGGGGCGCAAGATGCCGGCGCACACCGGGCGCTATCTGCGCAGCTTCTTCCATCCCGTCGCCGCCTTCATCGAGGAGCACCAGGCGGACGAAGCGCTGGAGGAATTCGTCCTGCCGCTGGCCAAGGCCTTCGGCCGCCTCCAGCGGGCGACCGCCTGGATCGCGCAGAAGGGACTCGCCGATCCCGAGGAGGCGGGCGCCGCGGCCACCGATTATTTGCGCCTGTTCGGCCTCGTCGCCCTCGCCTACATGTGGACGCGCATGGCCAGGCTGGCCCTCGGCCGCGCCGGCGGCGGCGACGGCGGCTTCCACGAGGCCAAGCTGGGGACGGCACGCTTTTTCATGCACCGCCTGCTGCCCCAGACCGGCGCCCTGTTCGCCACCATCATGGCCGGCAAGGGATCGACCATGGACTTCGACGAGGCGTGGTTCTGAAAGACGGGGACGGCGTACCGGGCCGCCCGGCTCACGCTTCCGCCGGCGGGGCGGCGCCGGTGAAGGTGCCCACGATGTCGCCCAGTTCGGTTATCACGCTCTGGGCCGCCGCCCGCCCTTCGTCGATGATCTCGGCCCCGCGCTGGAAATCCATAAGCGCGATGTGTCCGAGACGGGGCACGATGCTGATGTCGGGAGGGTCGCCCGCCAGCCGGCTGCGGGTGATGCGGTCGAGGATGATGTCGAGGGACGCCGACATGACGCTGAAGGTGCTGGGTTCGTTGTTCGTGGCGCCGAAAACCTGTTGCAACATGGAATGGATGCGCGAGCTGCCCTTGGGCGCGGAGTCCTCCAGGGCCTGGGCCAGCTGATCCGTCGCCGTGTCCGGCCTCCGGCTGTATTTCTTGCCGAGAAGGTCGCCGTTGACGTTGACGGCGATGACGATCTGCGCGCCCAGAGCATGACAGACGGACACCGGCACCGGGTTGACCAGGGCGCCGTCGACCAGCCACTGGCCGCCGATCCTGACCGGCTTGAAGATGCCGGGCATGGAAAACGAGGCCCGCATGGCGCGCGCCAGGCCGCCCTTGCGCAGCCACACCTCGTGGCCGGAAAGCAGATCCGTGGCGACGCAGGCGAAGGTTGCCGGCAGGCCCTCGAAACGCGCCCCTTCCAGGGTGCGGCGCAACAGGCTGTGCAGGCGCGCGCCGCCGACCAGGCCGCCGCCCGATAATTTGACGTCCATATGGCGGAGGACGCCGAAGGCGGTCAGCTCCCGGGCCCATTGCTCGACTTCGTCCAGGCGGCCGGCGAGATAGGCGCCGCCGACCACCGCGCCCATGGACGTGCCGACGATGACATCGGGCTTGATGCCGGCGTCCTCGAGGACCCTGAGGACGCCGATATGGGCCCATCCGCGGGCCATGCCGCTGCCGAGAGCAAGTCCTATTGTGGGCGGTGCCATTTGGAAAGGTTCCCGCGTGTCCGACCGGCCGTTTGACCCAGTCGGAATCCTACGCCGTCGTGATTGAGTATTGGTTAACGGTCGGGCCCGCCGAGGCACGCCCGGTGCTGCCCGACGAAATCGGCCATGCTTTCGGCGCGGAAATCGGTCCGCGCTTCCGCGGACGGCGCCACGGTCGCGCCCGGGCCTTCGCGGCCGTGGCGCCGGTCGATCCAGTTGGTGGCCAGGCCGAACGCGGCCGCCGGCACATGATCGTGGAACAGGCTTTGCGCGGTGTGCAGGATCGTCGATTTCCCGACGCCGAGATCGTCGCGGAGCCTTTCGACCATGTAGGCGAAGTTGGCCGGGTCCGGCTTGTAGGAACCGATGTCCTCGGCCGTGTAGATGGCGTCGAACGTCACCCCCAGCTTTTCGTTGCTGCCTTTGAACGACTCCCGATCCACGTTGGACAGGATCACCAGCTTGTAATGCCGCTTCAGGTAGCGCAGCGCGGCGGCCGAGTCCGCGAACGCCGGCCAGTCCCCCACCGAGGCGCCGAAGCGCGCCGCGTCCTCGTCCGTCGCCGCGACGCCCCAGTGCGCCGCCAGCCCCTTGTGCACATGTTCGAGGATTTCCCGATAGAGCATGCGCGGCGCATCGGCTTCCTGTTGCGTTTCATACCGGGCGAAGGTTTCCAGCACCTCGCCCGGGCCGGCGGTGACGCCTTGGCGATGGAGCCAGGGTTCCAGCGCCGCGAAAATCCCCTTCTCCCAATCGATCAACGTGCCGTAGCAATCGAAGGTCAGAACATCGTAGTCGGTAAGTTTCATCCTGGCTCCGCCGGTCAATCCACCGGCAGTACGTCGAACGAGATGCTGATGCGCCTCTCGGGGGTCTCGAAGGGCACCGCCCGGTGGTAGAAGTAGGACGGGAACAACAGCATCAGCCCTTCCTCGGGGCGGAACATTCGCACCTCGGGCTCGACGGTGCAGGGGAACTCCGGCGGCGGCCGGCCGAACTCGATCCAGCCGGCCCGGTCTTCTCCGGGGGCGGCGGCAGCATCGGGCACCTCGACGTAATAGACGCCGCTCAGCCACGCGGGCGGATGAATATGCGACGCTATCAGCCCCTGCGCCTCCAGCACGATGCCCCAGGCGTCCAGTTGCCATCGCCCGGGCGGGTTGGCCGAGAACGGGTGGTCCGGGTCCGCCGGCAGGGATCGCAGGTAGTCTTCGACCGCACCGCGGATGATGTCCTCGAGGGCGGCGACCGGGCCTTTCGGTTCGACCAGCAGATCCTGGGTCTGGATGCCGATCAGGCGGGCGGAGCGTTCGAAGCTTCGCGCCGGATGCGCGCCCACGTGGCGCGCCAGCGCCCGGTTGAAGGCGGCCAGGTCGTCGAAGCCGGCCGGCGCCGTGATGCGCACCTGCCGGATGAAGCGGTCGAAGTCGACCAGGACGCGGGCCGCATCGCGTCTTCCCAGTTCGTCGAGGGCGATGGCCTTGAACACGATCGCCTCCCTGTTGGCGGGGTCGATCGCCAGACAGGCGTCGCACGTCTGCAGCGCCGCGGACGGGTCGCTCCGCTTCAACAGCACGTTGCTGAGGTTACAGTGGGCGCCGACGTAGTCCGGTTGGATCCCAAGGGCCTGGCGGTAGGCCGCCTCGGCCTCGTCAAGCCTGGACAGTTCCTGCAGGGTGACGCCCAGGTTGTTGTAGGCGCCGGCGTAGTCCGGCTTGATCTCGAGGGCGCGCCGGTACGCCGCTACGGCCTCGTCGCGCCGGGCCAGTTTCTCCAGCACGTTGCCGAGATTGTTGTGCGCCATGGCAATGCCGGGCTCGATGTCGACGGCGCGCCGGTAGGCGGCCTCGGCCTCCGTAAGCCGGCCCAGCAACTGCAGCACGTTGCCGAGGCTGCAGTGCGCTCCGGCAAAACCGGGGGCGATCTCAAGGGCGCGGCCGAACGCGGCCTCGGCGTCGCCAAGCCTGCCCAGCACGGCGAGCAGGGTGCCCAGGTTGCAGTGCACTTCCGGGTCGTCGGGATCGATCTCGAGGGCACGGCGGAAGGCCGCCAGCGCCTCATCAAGCCGGCCCAGGGCCTTGAGCACGTTGCCGAGATTGTTGTGGGCGCCGCCGAAGCCGGGCTCGATGTCGACGGTCCGCCGGTAGGCGGCCTCGGCTTCATCGAGCTGGCCCGCCGCTTCGAAGACGAGGCCGAGGTTGTTGTGCGCTCCGGCCAGATCAGGTTTGGCGGCGATCGCCGCGCTCAACAACTCGACGGCCTGGTCCACATCGCCAAGCTGGAACGCGACCGTCCCGGCGGCCTGCAGGGCGTCCGGGTTATCGGGTTCCACATCGAGGATCCGGCGATACAACGGCATCGCCTCGTGCAGGCGGCCGGCCTCGTGCAACGCCACCGCCCGGCGCAGGACTTCCGCCGTGGCGATCCCCGGGGCCGGGGCCGGCGCGTCCTCAACCCGGCCGGCGGCGCCCCCAACTTTTTTGGGCGTTTTCGTCGCGCTGCCCCGCTGCCGGCGCTTCGTCACGGATCGGTCTTTTCCCATGGCGTGGACGGCATTCGACCCGACACCCCCCCGATAGGCCTTACGGATAGCCCGACCATAGCAAGAAACCGCGCCCGGTGAATGGGAAAAGGCTTTCCGTCCCCGGCGGCGTCGGCCGGATGGGCCTGTCCGCTTCGTCCCCATTCACACACGCGTAACGGAAAATTGATCGTGTGGTGATTTTACATTCCGGCCGGCCCGATCCTAAATGAAGCGGCCTCGGCAGGGGCCGGCGCACCCGCCTTGGCCTGACGCTAGACATATGGAGCGACATGTGTCCGAGGCTGCCCCTCATCACGCACGGACACCGGGCCGCGGCCGGCAAGGCGCGCCGTCCCCGGCCGTGCGCCGTGGCGATGGTCCGGCGTTGCCGGAGACGGCGGAGGTCTTTCGGGCGCCAGCCCAATCCATCGGCGTGCCGGCCCAGTGTCTGCCCAAGAACCTGACGCAGGAATATTGCGAATATTCCCTGGTTCATCTGCCGGCGGGAGGCCGCCTCTGGCGCACAAGGGTCTTTGCCCAGGACCACGCGAACCGGGCGCCCGGCCGGGGAAATCATGGGTTGGTCGACACGCCGCCGGCGCGGACGGCCCGGCGGCCGGCGCCACGCGCGGGGCCGGCCGCGTTTGACCGGGAAATCGGGGCTGTGCACAATGACCGCCGCCGCGCTACCGTGGCGGCAGGCAGCGAGGAGGCACCGATTTTTGAACCGTTCGAGGTGCGGCGATGATCCGCCGGACCGACACCCTTGCCGACCTGGACGCCATGCGCGCCGTCCTGGAACAGGTGTATCCGCTGTTCGACGGCCACGCCCAGCTGTCCGTGACCTGCCGCGCCGACGCGGAAGACCGCTTGCACGACATCGGCTGGCTGCCCGACGGCGCCAGGGATTCGGACTACACCGTCATCAATCCGGAGTTCCGCGGCACCGTGGTCGAGGAGCTGCTCGACACGCTGCCCTTTGCCTACGGCCGGACGCGGCTCATGCGGATGGCGCCGAAAAGCTGCCTCTCCATTCACGCCGATTCGTCGCTGCGCTATCACTACGCCATCACCACCAACCCCGATTGCTACATCATGTTCAAGGAAGGCGACACGGGAACCCTGTGTCACATACCCGCCGACGGCCACCTTTACGAAATGGACGCCCGCAAGACCCACACCGCCATCAACGCCAGCAGGAAGGAGCGCGTGCACCTGGTCATCTGCGCCTTGGACCGGAAATGACGGC
>JADFHR010000091.1 GCA_022567015.1 Pseudomonadota bacterium | reverse complement strand
GCCATGACCAGGGGCGTCAGGACGACCATGGCCAACGTCTCGCGCCAGGGTTCCATGGAACGCCTCAACATGAACCGCATCGCCCAACACTTCGGGTTCAGGATCCAGCAGATCAGCTTCGACAAACCCGGGCCGCGCTACCAAGCCCTGAGGAGCGCCCGGGTGGACGCCCTGTTCGAGCAGCCGGGCGACGTCAGGGAATTCCTGGAAAGCGGCGACTTCAAGCCGATCCTCACCCTCCTGGCCAAACGTCCACCGGCCTTCGCCGGCGTGCCGTCGATGAAGGACGTGGGCCTCACCTTCACGCCGCTGATGCGTTTCCGCGGGTTTTACGTGAAGACGGGGGTTCCCGCGGACCGCCTGAAGTGGCTCCAATGGGCCTTCCAGAAAGGCTTCGCACAACCCGGCTTCCAGGCGTTCAACAAGAAGAAGTTCATGGACCTCGTCCCCAGCTTCCGCGACACCGAAGGCGCCATCGCGCTGATCGAGGAGACCATGGACGTCTACCGGAAGACCTATAAGGAAATGGGGCTGATCGAATAGGCACCGGCCGCCGTCGCGGCCCAGGGTCGTCGGCACTTCTGCGCCGGAGCCGGAGCCGACGTTCATTGGATCGCGCGTATCAGCAGAAACGGGGGTATGGAAACCCATACATTTGGCGTCAACAAGCGCCCTATGTCCGTTTCACCCGATACCCCATTCGAGGGAAGTGGACGCAGATTTGCCTGACCTGTTCGTCTTCGCGCAAAATGGCGAGGTGGTTGGCCGAAAGGCTGTGTAGGGTTCCGGCCACCTGCGGGCCGCCGGTGACGGGTTCGATGGTGATCTTGTCCCCCACATTGAGGCCCAGCGGGTCTCCGGGATCGGCTTGTTCCGGTGTTTGCGGGTCGGCGTTTTTGGCGATGTCGAGAGCTTCCAGATCGCTCATCTCTTCCGGGTTGCCGTGGCCGATGTCTTGAATGCGTTGTTCCCAACCCGCTAGATTTTCGAACTGCCGCAAAAACCGATCGCCTTCCGCCATGCGGTCGCGAAGGAACCAGACCAGATAATAGGCCAGCGCATCGGGCAGGCCCGGTTCAGCCCCAAGCATGAAATCGCGGAATTCAAGGCGCTCGTCCATCCAACCGAACTGGGTGCGGACGTTGGCCAGACATTCCGTATATTTGGCTTTTATGTCTTCCAGGGAAAAATCCGGGCCGAAATAGAGGGGGCCGCGATCGGCAAGGAATTCCGGCGGCATGTTGGGGCTCATCTCGACCAGCGCCACGGTGACCACGTCCTGGAACAGCGGTCCGTCGGTCCATTGCCCGACACCCCAGGCCATGCCCTCGGCCCCACCCGGAAACAGGGTCGGATCGGGGAAACGGCGCTCGAGCTCGCGGATGATGCATTTTGAATCGCAATAAATATCGGCGCCGATCTGCATCACCGGGGTCAGGCGGTAGCCCCCGGTCAGCGGCATCAAATTCGGTTTCGGGGGCAAGCGTGGAATGAGCACGGACTTCCAGGTCAAACCCTTCATGCCAAGCACGATCCGGACTTTTTCGGTCACCGGGGATTGTGGATAATGATGGAGTATGACCTGGTCGCCGCTCATTTACGTTTTCCTTGTTTATTCCGATATTTCCCAGGTGATCTTCAAATTCCTGGCGAGCGTATCCAGTTCTCAAGGTCCTTGAAACAAATTATCTGCGTAGTCGTCTGACGGCCCGATTTCAGGGATTAGAGCGCGTTCGGAGGCTCATTCGGCCCCATCTTTATTCCTCGATTTTTTTTGAGCGCCCCGAATTCCCCCTGCGGCCATCCAGGGGGTGGCGAGGCGCGAAGGCCCGCTTTATCCCCGAAGTCACTTCTCAAAAGCCCCCCCGGTCGCGCGTTGATTTGCGGCTGCTTTCATCGGCAAAGCCGGCATTCGAGTCCGTTTTGCGCTTTCAGCGCACAAAATTTCACACTGTGACACACCCCTGCGTCGGCCCCGATTGTTGCGGCGGGCCCTATCGCCTATAGTCGCCGGCCGGGCCGAGGGCCCGGGAATTTTCCGCGGGTGATCCAGGAAACGGGAGAACGCCCATGACCCAGCCGCTGACCGCCGGCCGGCCGGCGCCGGGCGCGGACGACGCGCAAACCGTGGACGGCCTGATCAAGAAGGCGAGGAGCGCCATGGCGGTCTTCGCCAACGCCGATCAGGCGCGCGTCGACGAGGCGGTCACGGCCCTGGCGTGGTCCATCTACCGGCCCGATCACGCCCGCGCCCTCGCCGAAACGGCGGTCAGCGACACCGGGCTCGGCAACGTCGCCGACAAGACCGCCAAGAACCAGCGCAAGACCTTCGGCACGCTGCGCGACCTGCTGCGCGTCAAGACCGTCGGCGTGATCGAAGAGGATGCGACGCGGGGCATCGTCAAGTACGCCAAGCCGGTGGGCGTGGTCGGCGCCGTCGTCCCGTCGACCAATCCGGCGGCGACCCCCGTCAACAAGGCGATGATGGCGATCAAGGGGCGCAACGCCATCGTCCTGGCGCCGTCGCCGGCGGGGTCCAATACCACGGCGCTGACCGCCGGACACATGCGCGCCGAGCTCGACAAGATCGGCCTGCCGGCGGACCTGGTGCAGGTGCTTCCGGCGCCGGTCACCAAGGCCCTCACCCAGGCCCTCATGGAGGCCTGCGACCTGGTCGTGGTGACGGGCTCGCAGAACAACGTCCGCAACGCGTACCGGAGCGGCACGCCGGCCATCGGCGTCGGCGCCGGCAACGTGCCGGTGATCATCGATTCGAGCGCCGATCTCACGGACGCGGCGGCGAAGATCTGCGCGTCGAAGATCTTCGACAACGCCACCTCGTGCTCGTCGGAGAACTCGGTGACCATCATGGACGATGTGTACGACGCCGCCATCGGTGCCCTCGAGGACGCCGGCGGGTACCTGGCGACGGCCCAGGAAAAGCGCCTGATCGAGGACACCCTGTGGGTGGACGGCAGGCTCAACCGCACGCTCATCGCCAAGGGCGCGGACGTCTTCGCCCGCGCCGTCGGCCTTTCTGAAGAGGCCGGGAAGGCCAGGTTCTTCATGGTCGAAGACGACGGCGCCGGCCCGGACCACCCGTTCTCCGGCGAGAAGCTTTCCCTGGTCCTGACCGTCTACCGGGCCGCCGGTTTCGACGCCGCCGTGGCGCGGGTGCGCGAAATTCTCCGCTACCAGGGCATCGGCCATTCGGTGGGCCTCCACACCGCCGACATGGACCACGCGCGGCGCCTCGCCGAGGAGCTCGACGTGGTCCGCGTGCTGGTCAACCAGGCCCACGCGTTCGGCAACGGCGGCAGCTTCGACAACGGGCTCGACTTCACCCTCAGCATGGGCTGCGGCACCTGGGCCGGCAACTCGATCAGCGAGAACCTGAACTACCGGCACTTCATCAACGTCACCCACCTGGTGACCGTGATCCCGGAGGACAAGCCCACCGAGGAAGAGCTGTTCGGCCCCTACTGGGCGCGCTACGGCAAGTGAATACCAACCGATGAATTTCGAGGAACACGCGGCCAAGCCGCTGCTTGCCGCGGCCGGCATCGACGTGCCCCGGGGCCGCTGCGTCACCACCGCGGACGAGGCCGCCCGGGCGGCGCGCGACCTGGGCCCGGTGATCATCAAGGCCCAGGTGCCGGCCGGCAAGCGCGGCAAGGCCGGCGGCATCAGGCCCGCCGACGGCGCGGACGAGGCGCGGACCGCGGCGGCCGCCATCCTCGGCATGGACATCGGCGGCCACCGGGTGGAGCGCGTGTTGGTCGAGGAGCGCGCCGCGATCGCCCGCGAATACTACGCCGCCGTGCTCAACGACCCGCCGTCCAAGGGGCCGCTGGTACTGTTCTCGACCCTTGGCGGCATGGACATCGAAGAGGCGGCCCGCACCGACCCCGCCCGGGTCCGCCGCGCCACCGTGGACATCCGCGCCGGGTTCGACCGGGCGGCGGCGCAAGGCATGCTCGAGGGCCTCGACCTGGGCGACGAAGCGGCGGCCGTCGCCGACGTGCTGGTCCGGCTGTACGCGGCGTATCGCGGCAACGACGCCGAGCTGCTCGAGATCAACCCCCTTGCCGTCACCGAAGCGGGCGGCCTGGTGGCCCTGGACTGCAAGTTCGCGCTCGACGATTCGGGCGTCAAACGCCAGCCCGACATCGCGCCCAAGGGTACGCCCGAGCGCCTCACCGGGCTGGAGGCCCGCGGCCAGGAGCTGGGACTGCGCTACATCGAGCTCGACGGCAACGTCGGCGTGCTGGCCAACGGCGCCGGCCTCACCATGACCACCATGGACGTGGTCCGCCACCGCGGCGGCCGCCCGGCCAATTTCCTGGAGATCGGGGGCGCGGCCTATACCCAGGCCAAGCCGGCCCTGGAACTGCTGCTCTCCAATCCCGGGGTGAAAAGCATCGTCATCAACTTCTGCGGGGCGTTCGCCCGCACCGACGTCATGGTGGAAGGGGTCATCGACGCCCTGGACGAGCTCGAACCCACGGTCGGCATGTTCTTTTGCGTCCACGGCACGGGCGAGAAGGAAGCCGTCGCCATGCTCAAGCGACGCCTCGGGGTCGAGCCCTTCGACACCATGGACGAGGCCATCCAGGCGGCGGTTGAGGCGGCGCGATGATCGTGCGCGGTGAAGACAAGGTCCTGGTCCAGGGCATCACCGGAAAGCAGGGCACGTTCTGGACCGAACGCATGCTGGAATACGGCACCCGCGTGGTCGGCGGGGCCAACCCGAAGAAGGCGGGCATCACCCACTGCGGGGTGCCGGTCTACGCCAGCGCCCGAGAGGCCATGGCGGACGGCGGCTTCGATGTCTCGGTGCTGTTCATCCCACCGCTCGGCGTCCGCGAGGCGGCGCTGGACGCCATCGAGGCCGGGGCCAAGGGGCTGGTCATCCTCACCGAGCACATCCCGGTGCACGACGTGATGTACGTGCTCGCCGCGGCGCGCGAAGGCGGCACCCGGGTGGTCGGCCCCAACACCGCGGGGCTGGTGACGCCGGGCGAGTGTTTCATCGGTTTCATGCCCGCCTTCACCGGGTCCATCTTTCATGCGGGGCGCATCGGCGTGATTTCGCGCAGCGGCAGCCTGGGGACCCTGGTCTGCCTCAACCTGGTCCAGGCCGGCTTCGGCCAGTCCGCCTTCATCGGCATCGGCGGCGATCCGATCATCGGGACCACGACGCGCGAGGCGCTGGAAACCCTGGACCGGGACCCGGGCACCGACGCCGTCGTCATCGTCGGCGAGATCGGCGGCTCCATGGAGGAAGACGCGGCCGCGTACGCCGCCACCATGACCAAGCCCGTCGCCGCCTTCATCGCCGGCGGCGCCTCGCCGGCGGGCCGGCGGATGGGCCATGCCGGGGCCATCGTCATCGGCGACAAGGGCAGCTACGCGTCCAAGCACGCGGCGTTGAGCGAGGCCGGCGTCAGCGTGCTCGACACGCCGTCGGACGTGGGAAAAGCCATGGCCCGGGCGTTGCAGCACTGACAAAACCGAGAAGGAGGGAAACCATGCGGGCGATTCAGGTCAACGCGTACGGCGGATCGAAGGAACTGACCCTCGCCGACGTGCCGGTGCCCGAACCCGGCGACGGCGAGGTCCTGGTCCGGCTCGCCTACGCGGGCATCAACTTCATCGACGTCTACATGCGCCAGGGCGTGTACAAGAATTTGAAGACCTACCGCAACGAGCCGCCCTTTACCCTCGGCATGGAAGGGGCCGGCACGGTGGACGCCGTGGGCGCCGGCGTCGACGGGCTGCGGACCGGCGACCGGGTCGCCTATTGCCTGAGCCTGGGCAGTTACGCCGAGTTCGCGGTGGTGCCCGCCTGGCGGCTGGTGCGGGTGCCCGACGGCATCGATTTCCCGATCGCCACCACCTTAATGCTGCAGGGGTGCACGGCCCATTACCTCACCCATTCGCTGTTCCCCCTGGAGGCCGGACACACCTGCCTGGTGCACGCCGGCGCCGGGGGCGTCGGCCAGTTGGTGATCCAGCTCGCCCGCCACCGGGGCGCCCGGGTCCTGGCTACCGTGGGGACGGAGGAAAAGGCCGGGATCGCGCGCCGCCTCGGCGCCGACGCCGCCATCCTCTACACCGAGGTGGATTTCGCCGATGCCGTGTTGGAGGCGACCGGCGGCAAGGGCGTGGACGTGGTCTATGATTCCGTCGGCCAGGCCACTTTCGCGGGCAGCCTGCGCTGTCTCAGGCGCCGGGGAACCTGCGCGCTCTTCGGCGGCAGCTCGGGGGCCGTGACCTCGGTCAACCCCCTGGATCTGGCCGAGGCCGGCTCGGTGTTCCTGACCCGGCCCCATCTCGCCAGCTACACGGCGGACGCCGACGAGATCCGCGGCCGCGCGGCGGACCTGTTCGCCATGGTCGCGGACGGCCGCCTGCGGGTCGCCATCCACGAGGAACTTCCCCTGGCCGAGGCGGCCCGGGCCCACGACACCATCGAGGCACGCCAGACCAAGGGCAAGCTTCTGCTGGTCGCCGGCGGGGCCGGGTGACGGCGCCGCAAGACACGGCGCCGACCACGGCCGCGGAGGCCGGCACCGGGAACAGGGCGCGGGCCACCCTCGGCACCTGTGGCGCCGCCCACTTCCTCCACGACGGATTTTCCGACGTCCTCTACGTCCTGCTTCCGCTCTGGGCCCAGGAGTTCGGGCTGTCGCTCACCCAGGTCGGGCTTTTGAAGTCCCTGTATATGGGGGCGCTTTCGCTGTTCCAGATACCGTCCGGGCTGTTCGCCGAACGGTGGGGCGAGAGGGTCCTGCTGGCGGCGGGCACGGCGGTGGCGGGCCTGGGGTTCGTCTTCCTCGGCATGAGCGGCGGTTTCGCCGGCCTGATCGCGGTGCTGTTGTTCATCGGCTCGGCCTCGGCCACCCAGCATCCCCTATCGTCGACCCTGGTCGCCCGGGCCTACGAAGGGGGGCGCCGGCGGGCGGCGCTGGGCATCTACAATTTCACCGGCGACCTGGGCAAGGTGGCGATGCCGGCGCTCATCGCATTGGGAGTCGCCGCCATCGGGTGGCGCGGCAGCGCCATGGCCTTCGGGGTTTTCGGGATGCTCGGCGCGGTGGGGATTTTCCTCGCCTTGCGCAGCCTCGGCGCCGGGGCGGCGCCCGCGGCGGAACCCGGGAAGAGTCCCCGCGCGGCCCGCGAAGGGGGGTGGGGAATCCACGACCGGCGGGGTTTCCAGGTGCTGTCCGCCATCACCGTCGTCGACTTCTCCACCCGCACCGCTTTCCTCACGTTGCTGCCGTTCCTTCTGATCGGCAAGGGGGCGGCGGCGGAGAACGTGGGGTTCGCCCTCGCCCTGGTGTTCGCCGGGGGCGCCGCGGGAAAGTTCCTGTGCGGCCTGCTGGCCGAGCGCTTCGGCATCATCCGCACGGTGGTGCTGACCGAGCTCGTCACCGGCGCCGGGATCCTCGCGCTGCTGGCCCTGCCCCTGAACCCGGCCCTGGCCTTCCTGCCGGTGGTCGGACTGGCCCTCAACGGCACGTCTTCGGTGCTCTACGGGACGGTCGCGGAATTCGTCGTGCCGGAGCGCCAGCCCCGCGCCTTCGGGCTGTTCTATACCATCGGCACCGGCGCCGGCGCGGCCGGCCCGCTGGTCTATGGCCTGCTCGGCGACCTGACCAGCGTGCCGGTGGCCCTGGCGACCGTCGGCGTCGTGGTGCTGACCACCATTCCGCTGAGCCGGTTGCTGGCGCCGTCCGTCGCCGGCGGCGGCAGGGAACGGGCGTGATTTAGAACGATTTTAAAACCGCGCGTGCCGCCGGGCCCATGTTAGGATGGCCGCAAAGGGCTGATGATTTCCGCCCCGTGCGGCGACAGCGGGAGGACCCCATGGATACGAGCCAGCGGCCTGCCGTGGAATTGAACGGCGTCACCTACCGCTGGCCTTCGCGGCCCGTGGTGGTGGTGTGCATCGACGGCGGCGATCCCCGGTATCTCGACCGGGGCCTGAAGGACGGCATCCTTCCCAACATCGGGAGATTCATGAAAGAGGGCTTCAGCGCCATCGCCGACGGCGTCGTGCCCAGCTTCACCAATCCCAACAACATCTCGATCATCACCGGCAGCCCGCCCGCGGTCCACGGTATCTCGGCCAATTTCTTCATCGATCCCGAGACCGGGACCGCGGTCATGATGAACGACCCGAAGTTCATCTGGTCGGACACCCTGCTCGGCGAGTTCTCGAAGACGGGCAAGGTCGTCTCCATTACGGCGAAGGACAAGCTCCGCCGCGTGCTCGGCAAGGACATGGACTTTTCCGGCGGCAGCGTGAATTTCTCGTCGGAAAAGGCGGACCGCTGCACCATGGCCGAAAACGGCATCGAAAACGTCCTCGACCTGGTCGGCCTGCCCCTGCCCGAGGTGTATTCCGCCGACTTGTCCCTGTTCGCCATGGAGGCGGGGGTGAAACTGCTGGAGCGCGAGAAGCCGGACCTCATGTACCTGTCGCTCACCGACTACATCCAGCACAAGCACGCACCGGGCGACCCGGTGTCCGACGATTTCTACGCCAAGCTGGACGATATCTTCGGGCGGCTGGAGGCCCTGGGCGCCGTCGTCGCGCTGATCGCCGACCACGGCATGAACGACAAGGCGAAGGCGGACGGATCGCCCAACGCCATTTTTCTCCAGGATATTCTCGACGCGGAGTTCGGGCCGGGCGCGGCCAAGGTGCACCTGACCATCACCGATCCCTACGTGGTGCATCACGGCGCCCTCGGCGGCTTCGTCGGGGTCTATTGCACCGCGGCCGTGACCCCCGGCCAGGTGATGGATTTCGCCGCCGCCCTGCCCGGCGTCGAGGCGGTCTACGACCGGGACGCCGCCTGCGCCGCCTTTGCCCTGCCCGCCGAACGCCAGCCCGACGTCGCCGTGATCAGCGACGCGGCGACGGTCATCGGATCGTCGGAGGCCGCCCACGACCTCTCGGGCCTGGAGGGCCACCGCCTGCGCTCCCACGGCGGCATCGCCGAGCGCCGGGTGCCGTTCATCCTATCGGCGCCCCTGAACGCCGCCTACGCCGCCCGCGCCGCCAAGGGCGGCCTCAACAGCTACGAGATCTTCGACTACGCCATCAACGGCACGGCCTGAGCCGGCGGCCTTCCAGGGCGTGTGCCCGTAAAGGCTGTGGCGGCCGGGAATTGGCTTTGCCTGCCGAAGTGCGCCGATGAGCCGGAGCGGACACGGGGGCTACGCTGCTTTACCTGCCGTCCACCTGGGGCGCTGGGGGTTGCGGCGGCGCTGGCCCGGGCGCTTCTTCCGCTGGGGGCCGCGCTTGGCCGGGCCGGGGTCGTTGGCGATCCCGGCCGCGTGGTAGGGGTGGTCCTCGATCACCGGCACGCTCTGGCGGATGGTCTTCTCGATGTCGCGCAGGGTGGCGCGTTCGTCGTGGTCGCAGAACGAGATGGCGATGCCGGCCGCACCGGCGCGTGCCGTGCGGCCGATACGGTGCACGTAGCTTTCGGGATCGTTGGGCAGCTCGAAGTTGATGACGTGGGTCACGCCCTCGACGTCGATGCCGCGCGCCGCGATGTCGGTCGCCACCAGCGCCCGGATGCGCCCGGAACGGAAATCCTCGAGGGCCCGCTGCCGGGCGTTCTGGGTCTTGTTGCCGTGGATGGCGTCCGATTGGATGCCGCTGTGGTGCAGGTGCCGGGCGACGCGGTTGGCGCCGTGCTTGGTGCGGGTGAAGATAAGCACCCGCTCGATGCTCTTGTCGTTCAGCAGTTCGCCAAGCAGCGCCCGCTTCTTGTCCTTGGGCACGAAAAGGACCCTTTGGTCCACCTTCTCGACGGTGGTTGCCGACGGGGCGGCCTCGACCCGTACCGGGTCGCTCAGCAGACCGTCGGCCAGACCCTGGACCGATTTTGGCATGGTGGCCGAGAACAGCATCGTCTGGCGGCGATCGGGCAGGGCGGCGGTAATCTTCCTCACGTCGCGGATGAAGCCCATGTCGAGCATACGGTCCGCCTCGTCGAGGATGAAGACTTCGACCGCGTCAAGCCGCAAGTGGCCCTGGTTCATCAGGTCGATGAGCCGCCCCGGGGTGGCAACCAGCACGTGGACGCCATGGGCCAAAGCCCGGATCTGGGGACGGATGGAGGTGCCGCCGAAGACCACCGCCGAGCGCAGGCGCAGATAGCGGCCGTAGGTCCTGAGGCTGTCGCAGATCTGGCCAGCCAGTTCGCGGGTCGGGGCGACGATCAGCGCGCGCGGCCGGCGGCTATGGGGCTTGCCGGCGTTTTCCGCCAGGCGGTGCAGCAGGGGCAGGGCGAAGGCTGCCGTCTTGCCGGTGCCGGTCTGGGCGACGCCCAGCAGGTCGCGCCCTTCGAGCAGCGGCGGGATGGACTTTCTCTGGATGGGAGTAAGGGTGGTGTAGCCTTCGTCCGCGATGGCGCGAAGGATGGGTTGGGCCAATTCAAGGCCCGCGAAATCGGTCATGGTTTGTTTTTCTTTCTCGATCAAATCATAAGTGACCCTCCGTCCCGAAAGCGGGACGGCGAGCGCGCAAGCACGATGCAAGCATTGCCGACGCGGCGTGCCCATGGCAGAGGCCCGTCTAACGAAACGCCCACATATGTCGGAAGGATACGTGGCCGGCCCTAAGGAATTGCGGGCCGGCGAGTGATCGAAATTCGACCTTTAAGGGAATGTCGCTGGCGGCACAAGATGCTAACGGTGCCGGGAAGTCAAGACAATTCGCCTCTTGCCGCCAATCCGGACGCGCGTATTGCGCCTCCTCCGTATTGCCTGATTACCTGCGAACTTCCGCTTGCGGCTATGAGCGACCATCCAGCGCGGGTCTACTGAACGTCCGGTTTCCGGTCCATTGCGGAAGTTGATGCCGTCGAAATTGCAATATTTCGTTACATCTTTTCGTTGAATAACATGCAACTCATTTTGTTTCCCGGTTCTCGTTATTTTCTGCCATAGCTCGTTTTTTTCTGCCTCTTTTTTTTCTTCCTCGGAGCCGCCGGACATAAAATGACAACACGCCAACGCGCAGTGTAGTAAGATATCCATCGATTACTTTGGATAATTTTTGTGGTCAACACTTCCTTCTACAATGGCACATTATTACCTCTAATTACCGGAGGAACCAGCGGACAAATCGCAGGACATCTTTTCGCTCTATCGGCGTTTAGCAATGGCGTTGCCGCATTCGTTGCTTGCAACTTTGCGGCGGCCTTGGCCGCCCGTCGGGTAGCCGCCATCGCTTGTGAAAGCACAATACCAGAGTATACATTTCTGGTACCACATTTCGGGGCCGGCGCCGCCTGTCGCAATACGGTCGTTGGCATTTTCAGTTTCCTTTAGCCAATAAAAATTTTGTGTACCTTCCATTTCGCAACGGTTCAACCTGACCCGTATGAGAGCTCAATGCGTATTGCGTCAATACTCCGCAGATAATACCAAGGGACGCTGATCATGACTCATAGAGATCGCGTAGGCGGCTCGTCGGGCAGGAGGAAAGTTGCAGGCGATGCGGTGCATCGTCAAAACTTTTCGACGCCCTCCGACGGGCCGCATACGCGACCGCAACGGCG
>JADFHR010000281.1 GCA_022567015.1 Pseudomonadota bacterium | reverse complement strand
ATGTTGCGCACGTCCCGCGCCCTGAGCGCCCGGACGTGGGTTACGGCCTCGGCCTTGGTGGCGAAGAACCGGCCCTTGCCCTCCGCGGTCACGGTCCACGGCCAGGCAAAAGTTGCCTGGCGGGCCTCGTCCCAGCGCCCCGATTCGGCCACGGAAATGGCCCTCAGCAGGTGCCGCGGAATGCCCTCCAGGCGCTCCAGGCGGGCGGTCTGCCCGGCGCACAATTTGCGTGTATCGTCAAAGGGTTGCGCGGACGCGGCCGGGGCCGGCCCGGCCCCGAAAAGGGCGGCGGCGGCGATGCCCATACAGATCGTGCGTCCGGTCCACGTCAAACCACTGTCTCCGTCTCCGGAAACAAGTGACGCAATGGCCGTGCCAAGGTTCGCGGGAGGGGTGGGGGCCGGGGAAGCGGGCCTTGTCGGCGCGGGCCTACGCAAAACGAATCTTGACAATAGTACTAAAATTTAGTACCATACCGGCCTGTGAAAGCGAAGTACCGCAAGACTCTCAAAGCCATCTTCGCCCGCCCCATCAGTGCCAATATCCGGTGGCGGGAGATCGAGGGATTGTTTCAGGCGCTGGGCGCGGAGATAGAGGAACGGAAAGGGTCGCGGGTTGCCGTGATTTTTCCGAACCAGCCGCCGGGCGTATTCCACAGACCCCATCCCAGCCCCAATGCCGACAAGGGGGCCGTAGCCGCGGTGCGCGACTGGCTTGAAAACATGGGCATAAAACCTTGAAGGAGCGGAATATGACGACCATGCGCTTTGGCCAGTACATCGCCAAGATCGAGTACGACCCCGACGTCGACCGTTTCTGCGGCCGCGTTGTCAACCTGTCCTCGCCGGTGACCTTCCAGGGCAGGACGCCGGCCGAGCTTCGCCGGGAGTTCAACGCCTCGATCAAGATCTATATGGACATTTGCCGGGAACGGGGCATCGAGCCGGAGAAGCCTTACTCCGGCAAATTCAATGTCCGCATCAGCCCGGAGACCCACCGCAAAGCCGCCCTGGCCGCATCGTTGCGCGGCACCAGCCTCAACACCTTTGTGGACGAGGTCATCTCCAAGGAAACGGAAACCGTCTTGAAGGAAAACTAACCGGGCCTCCACTCATACCATGGGTCATGATCAGCGACCCTTGGTATCACAGGCCCCGCGGTCGCAGCCCGACCGGTGGGGTGTTTCTTCCCTGCGAACAGGCCCGGGAGGGAAGGCCCGCCTCACCCGGCGGGCAGGGTGCGGTCGCCGTCGCCGAGGGGACGCTGCATGATCACGGAATCGACCCAGCGGCCGAACTTGAAGCCGACGGAGGTCAACGCGCCCATGGTCTCGAAGCCGAGCTGGGCGTGCAGGTTGATCGAGGCCTGGTTCTGGGAATCGCCGATGATGGCGATCATCTGACGGTACCCGAGCGCCGTGCAGCATTCGATCAGGTCCTCGAGCAAAAGCCGCCCCAATCCCAGGCGCAAGGCGTCGGACGCCACGTAGACCGAGTTCTCCAGGCTGTAGCGGTAGGCCGGCCGATAGCGGTAGGGCCCGGCGTAGGCGAAGCCCAACACCTTACCCTCGCATTCGGCCACCCGGTAGGGCAGCCCCAATTCGAGGACGGCGGCCCGGCGCCGGCCCATCTCGGCCACGTCCGGGGGCACGTCTTCGAAGCTGGCCAGTCCCTTGAGCACGTGCTCGGCGTAGATGGCCTGGACGGCGGCCATGTCCCCGTCGGCGGCGTCCCTGACGAGGGCCTTCCGGACCCTCGGCTTCATGCCGCGGCGAGGATCTTGGGATCGACGCGGACCAGGGCCTTGATCAGGCGGGTGATGCGCCGGGCCAGGGACGGCAGGCCGGCGCCGCGCGCCACGGCCGCCTCGTCCATGTAGCGGGCCCGGTTGATTTCAATCTGCAGCACGTGCATGCCGTCCTTGGGCGCGCCGTAATGGCGCGTCGTGAAGCCGCCGGCATAGGGGTCGTTGCGGGTCACCGCGAAGCGCATGGCCTTGAGTTCCCGCTCCACCATGTCGGTGACGGCGGGGGCGCACGCCGTGCCGTGGCAGTCGCCGAGCACCACGTCGACGCGGCTATGGCCGCGGTCCGCGTCCATGGGTCCGCCCACCGAGGGCATGGAGTGGCAGTCGATCAACAGGCAGCCGCCGAAGCGCCGCCGGGTCGCCTCCAGCAGGCCGCGCAGGGTCTCGTGATAGGGCACATAGCAGGCCTCGATGCGCCGTCTCGCGTCCTGGAAGCGCAGGGTGCCGCTGTAGATCTCCTCGCCGCTGGTGACCACCTTGGCGATGGTGCCGAGCCCGGCGGCGACCCGGACCGACGTGGTGTTGACGTAGTCGGGCAGGGCGTCGGAGAACATCGCCGGGTCGAGCTCGAAGGCCTCGCGGTTGGGATCCACATAGGCCCTGGCGAAATGGGCGCGCAACAGGGGCGCCCCGTGGGCCGGCGCGGCGGCGAAGATCTCGTCGACGAAAGCGTCCTCGGACCGTCTCAGGCGCACCGGGTCGAGGCGCGACGCCGCGATGAAGTCCGGCGGATAGACCCGGCCGCTATGGGGCGAGGCGAAGACCAGGGGCACGGTCTGTTCGGCCGGCGCCTGGACGTCGCAAGGTTCCCACGGCGCGACCGCGCCGCGGTCTCCGTCGCGGACCAGGTGGGCGGTGTCGGGCAAGGTGTCGTCTTTGGGGGGAGCCACGGCAATCTCCAAACGCGTCTTCCTCGTGCCAGCCGGCGGGCCCGGACGGCCGAAAGCGGCGCACCCGTTCTGTTAGCGCTCCCCGGCGCGTGGCGCAACGCTTAATACCGAAAGTCAAAACGATTTGGTCGTTTTGCCTTGAGAAGCCCGCGACCGCGGGCCGCGACCCCGGGGGGGGCCGGGGGGTGTCCCCCCGACAACGTATGCGGGGGGTGTCCCCGGGGCGACCCCCGCGGCGTAAGCCAAGGGCGCGGACGCGCCCGCCCGGCCCCTGAGGGGGTCCGGAGAAGTCACAACGTTCGTGACTTCTCGTAGGACTGCAACTCCGCCCGCACCGGCCACCG
>JADFHR010000090.1 GCA_022567015.1 Pseudomonadota bacterium | reverse complement strand
TACCTGCAGACGAAAAGCGTGTGGATCAGCACCGCCGACGAGGTGCCCGACCCCTTTGTCATACGGTAGCGGGACCCCCCCCCCCGCCCCGCCCCGGCGCGGCGGCTTCTCTCGTGCCCACCAAGAAGGCCTCGCGCCGACGAAAGGGGGGCTTCCACCGATGGCGGCAGACAAGACGGGATGGGTGCCGGCGGGCCTTGCCCCGGTCACCAACCGGGCGGGTTTCCGCGGTTGCGGACGTCTCACTCACGCTCTGAGTTGGCTGGCGCGATGGGGCGGCGCAGGGCTTGCGGTGGCCGCCTTCTGGCTGGCGCCGATCGGCGCGGCATCCGCGGACGGACACCACTCCGCCATATGGAACACCAAATGCGCGCTGGGGGCGGAGATCACGGAGGGCTGCGCGGCGGTGCTCGCCCGAACCATCGTCGATGCGCAGAGCTACCCGTGGAGCGCCATCGGCCTCATCAACTTCACCGGCTTCGGAACACGGGTGCGCTGCACCGGCGCGCTCATCGGTGAGCGGCTGGTGCTGACGGCGGCGCACTGCCTCTACATCGAGCGCGTCGGAAAATGGATCCTCGCGCCCAGCATCCACTTCGTCGCGGGCTACCAGCGCGGGGCGTATGTCAGCCACTCCACGGCCGTCCGCTACGTCGTCCCCAAGGCCTTTCCCGAAGAGGACTGGGCGCTGGTCGAGCTGCGCGATCCCATCGGTTCGAGTGCCGGATATCTCGGCTGGGCCGCGCTCGACCGCGCCGCTCTCGAACGCGCCTTGCGATCCGGCGCGCGGGTGGCCCTGGCCGGCTATCCGAAGGTCCGTGGGCACGTCATGTCGGTGGACATGGAATGCAAAGGCCCGCACTTCCGCAATGGCCAGGCACTCTTTGTCCACCGGTGCGCGGACATGGAAGGCGATTCCGGTGATCCGCTCCTCTTGCTGCGCGGTGGCAAGGCGACCGTCGTCGCGGTGAACAGCATGGGGCTTGCCGGCGTGGACGAGGTGATCAGCGTTGCGTTCCCGGTGGCGACGTTCTACACGGCGATCCTGGACATGTTGGGCGGCGACCGTTCGGTGACAGACATGGACGGCCTGGCCGGGCTTCCCGGGAGGCCGCCCGACCCCTGACGGCGCACCGGGAAACCCGGGCCGGCGTTCATCGCGCACCAAGCCGGGTCCGGGCAATCGTGCCGCCACGCCCGGCTACCCGGGAACGGGACCCAGGCGTATGATGACCGCCGTACCCGGACGCGATGGTCCCCGCTTCCCCGCCCTCTACGAAGACGGCCGGCTGCCGGTGGACAGGCTGCGCAGCGGCTTTCCCGGCGTGGAGGACATCGACACCGGATTCGACCGCCGCGCCGACGGCGACGTGGTGCGCCGGACGGCGGCCTTTTCCCACTGATCCGGGATACCGAAGATGAAACAGACGAACACCCAGGTCCTGTTCCGCCGCGAGCCCCGGGGGTTCCCCGTGGCCGATGATTTCGAGATCGTCGAGACAGCCCTGCCCTTGCCCGGCCCCGGCCAGTTCCTTGTCGGCAGCCTGTTTCTCTCCCTCGATCCCTACATGCGCATGCTCATGGGCGGCGGCTGGACCTTTTTCGGCGCGGCGATGGCGCCGGGCCAGGTGATGGTCGGCCGCGTGCTGGGGAAGGTCCTGGAAAGCAACAACCCCGCCTTCACGCCCGGCGACCACGTTGTCGGGCGCCTCGGCTGGCAGATGTATGCGGTCTCGGACGGGAAGGACCTGGATTTCAAGGTGGTGCCGAAGGACAACGTTCCCCTGACCGCCTATCTGGGGGCGTGCGGATCGAACGGCGTCACCGCGTGGACCGGCCTGAAGATCATCGGCGAGCCGAAGGAGGGCGAAACCGTGCTCGTCTCCGCGGCGGCGGGTTCCGTCGGCAGCGCCGTCGGCCAGATCGCCAAGGCCATGGGCTGCCGGACCATCGGCATCGCCGGGGGCCGGGAGAAGTGCCGGATCGTCACCGGCGAGTTCGCATTCGACGCCGCCTGCGACTACAAGCGCGACGACCTGGGAGAACAGATCGGGGCCGCGGCGCCCGGTGGCGTCGATGTGTATTTCGACAGCGTCGGCGGCGCCATGCTGGACACCGTCCTGCCTCATCTGAACCGGCTCGCCCGGGTTCCGGTGTGCGGCGTGCTGTCCCAATACAACGCCGAAGGAGAGCCCTACGGCGTCACCAACACGCGCCTGGTCTTCGACAAGAGCCTGCGCATTCAAGGATTCCTGCTGAGCAATTACCGCGAGACATGGGACCAGGCGCGGGCCGAACTGGAGGACCTTGTCGCGTCCGGCCGCCTGCGCTATCGCGAGACCATCGCCAAAGGACTCGAGAACGCGCCGGACGCCTTCATCGGCATGCTGCGGGGACGCAACCTCGGCAAGCAGCTCGTCGAGCTTACATAGGTCCCGCCAAGGGGTCCCGGGATCAACCGGGTTCGCCTTTGCCGGATACCGTGACACCCGTTCGGCCGGCCGTGTAAGCGCGCCTCAGGTACAGGCCGGTGCCCAGCGCCACCGCGGCGATCGCCAGGAAGGCGGCGGTGTAGCCGTGCGTGACCGCGACCAGGGCGCCGAAGGCGGGGGGCATGACGACGACGCCTCCGAACATGACGAACTGCACGGCGCCGGTGGCCTGGCCGATGGCGCCCTCGGGCGCCCGGGATGCGACCTCGGAGAGGTAGACGCCGTTCCACCCGAAGCTGCTGGCCCCGAGGGCGAGGGCGAGGATGGTGAGCAGGGCCGGCGGCCAGTCCGCCGTGAGGAGCGCCGTCGCCGCCAGGCATGCGGCCATCATCACGCCCAGGCCGGCGAGAACGGCGCGCGCCGAAACCACGCTCCCCGCCACGGCGCCCCACAACAGGCGCCCGGCGATCCCCCCGGCCTGGACGACGGCGAGGACGAGGCCCGCCTGGATCAGCGGCATGGCCAGGGCGTCGGTCAGGTAGAGCACGAAGAAGGCGGCGACCGACGTCTGGCACCCGGCGTAGGCGAACCCCGCCGCCGCCAGCGCCCGCAGCATGGGATCGGTGCGCAGCAGCTTCAGCGGCGCCGCCATGCCGGCCACGGCGAGGGGCAGATCGGGCCTGCGGTCGGCGTCGAAGGCGTTGCGCACCGGCTGTACCGCGGCGAGGACCACGAGGGCCAACCCGCCGACGGCCAGGGCCGCGCCGCGCCAGCCGAACAGGAGGACGATGGAGGGCACCGCGGCGCCCGCCAGCAGGCCGCCCAGGGGCACGCCGGTCTGCCGGATGGAGAAGATCAGGGGCCGGCGTGCGGGCGATGACACGCGGCTGAGCACGTGGGCGCTGGCCGGATTGCCCGGGCCGTAGGCCATGCCGATGAACACCGCGCACGCCACCGCGGCCAGGGGCGAGGCGAGGACGATGGCGGCCATTCCGGCGGCCACGCACAGCATGGTGAGCTGGCTGACGCGCAAGGCCCCGTAGCGCGCCAGCAGCGTACCCGCCGCCAGGCCGGCGACCATGGCGACGGTATAGGCGATGGACATGAAGGCGCCGATGGTGGTGGCGTCGACGCCGATGTCCGCCGCCGCCGCGGGCGCGAAGACGGCGACGGTGAACACCGCCATGGACGTCATCGTCTGCACGGCGAGCATGGAGGAAAGGGCGGTGGTCAGTGTTGCGCGCATGGCTCGAGGCGTCCCCGACGGCGCCGGCCGGCAGCGTAGCAGCCTGCTGAAGAACTGTCATATGCCGCGATGGGAGCGCGATCGGGCCATTCGCCAGGCATGGCGACGACGCCGATGTTCGATGAGGTCAAGAGGCTGTTGGCATATCACGTCAAGAAAGGCCAGACATTCGAATAGACCCTCAACCGCTTGTTTCGCGAGCAAGTACCGGACGCGCCGTGGCTGAGGGAGGCGAATCTTTCCGTCTAAAAAGAGAAATCGCCGCCCGAACGTTGGGCCTGCTCCGACTTGAAGAGCCCCGGTGAATTGAGTATGGTTTGCAGACAGATTGCCGTGCTAAAGTCCCTGTAATGCACTGGACGCCAAGACCTCCTGACGGGTCGATCCCTGCCGGGGGAGCGGCGGACGGACGGATGCCGGCCGGTTCCTCGAAGATGAGGCCCCCGGTACGAACGGTAAAATACGCCGCGAAACGGAACGAAAAGGGAGGAAAGTCATGAAGTTTGGATGGGTGTTGATTCGGCTGACTGCCGCTGCCGCGTTGGTCGTTATCCTCTCGGCCCCCGTAGCCTTCGCCGCACCGTGCCCTGGGCATACCGATCCGGCACAGAACGCCATCGACAAGGCCATGGCGGGGATGAAAGGGATGTCGGACAAGGGCAAGATGGGCTTGGTCCACACGCTGATCGACGACGCCAAGATGCTGCTCTGGTCAGCAAAGCACAACTGCGACAAGCCCGCGGCCGGAGACTACGACCACGCCCGGTCTGCCGCCAAAGCGGCGGCCGCCGCCGCCTACGCCGAAGCCGCCGAGGGTCTCGCGAAGAAATAGACTGAACGTTTAGCAGAACCCCTTAAGACGCGGTCCCGCGCCGCCCCCTTTGCTGGCGGCGGCGTCGAAGGCAGCGACCGATGAACGAAGAGACCCTGTATCGCGACTACGACCGGGCGGCCCTGGACGCCCAGTACGACAACCGGGCCGCCGTGCCCGAGCACGTCGAGCACCACGAAGGCTGGACCCGCGACTGCGCCGCCGTGCGCAGCGCCTACGCCGGCCGCCTCGACGTCGCCTACGGCGCATCCGCCGCCGAAACCCTCGATCTGTTCCCCGCCACCGGCGGTCCGGCGCCGGTGCAGGTGTTTTTTCACGGCGGCTACTGGATGAGCCGCGACAAAAGCGACTTCAGTTTCCTGGCGCCGGCCTTCGTCGACGCCGGGGCCGCCATGGTGGTGGTCAACTACGCCCTCATTCCCGCCGTCGGCATGGACGAGCTGGTGCGCCAGTGCCGCCTGTCCATGGCATGGGTGCACGGCAACGCGGCCTCCTTCGGCGGCGACCCACGGCGCATTTTCGTCTCCGGCCACTCCGCGGGCGGCCACCTGGTGACCATGATGATGGCCACCGACTGGCCGGCCTTCGCCGGATTGCCCCGGGACCTGGTGAAGGGCGGCTGCGCCATCAGCGGCGTGTTCGACCTGGAGCCCGTGCGCCTGTGCTACCTGAACGACACCCTCGGGTTGACCCCCGCCCAGGTGGCGGACAACAGTCCCGTCCGCCTCGCCGCCACGGCCGACGCCCCCCTGATCCTCGCCGTCGGCGGCGACGAAAGCGACGAGTTCCGCCGCCAGAGCGCCGACCTGGATGCCGCCTGGAGCGACCGCGGCGCATCGGTCCAGGTGATTACCCGTCCGGGGCTGAACCATTTCACCATCCTGGGCGATTTCGCGGACCGCGAAAGCCCCCTGACCCAGGCCGTGCTGGCGCAAATGGGCCTGGCCTGAGGGCGGCGTCCTTGACGGTCCGGAGCACGGCCTCCGGCGTGACGGTCCGGCGCCCGAAGGGCCAAATTCACCGCCGACGGCCCGGTTGACGGCCCGTCGGCGGCGAAGGACGGCGCAACCATGATCACGCGTGACCCGGCTGCAACCAAGGAACACCACGAGGTCCTGTGGAACGCGGTCGTGGACAAGATCGAATCCCTGACCGCGGCCGGCGAGACCGACATCGCGCGCATCATCCCCCTGGTGGCCGAAGACGAAAGACGGAAAATGGGGGACCTGGACGAGGCGATCGCCAAGATCTTTTCGGTGCCGAAGACGAAAACGGCGTGCCCAGGCGCACCCTCGTCGCCGTCGACGGGAAGTACCGGTTCGTGCCGCCGAACTTCGTCAAGGAAACGTTGCTTGCCACGGTTCTCGCCAACCTCACCGAGGAGACGGAGGTCGTGGTGGAACTGGGCAGCGGCTGGGGCAGGAACCTGTTCAACGTGTACCTGCGGTGCCGGCGCGGAGATCTCCGCTTCGTCGCCTGCGAGCCCGCGGACGCCGGCCGCCGGGCCACGGAACTCCTGTGTGCGCTGGAGGACGGGATACCGTTCGCCGTCCATCCCTTTACCTATATGGAACCGGACCTGTCCTTTCTCGAAGGCGGGCCGAACGTCCTTTTCTTCACCAGCCATTCCATCGAGCAGGTCACGTTGCTGGACCCCCGCCTGTTCGATCTGATGTTGGAGCGGACCGCCCACTGCACGTGTGTCCACGCCGAGCCCATCGGCTGGCAGCGCCACACGCCCCTTGCCGCGCGGGCCAGGGAAATCGTCGCCACAGGCACCATACCCGACGACAAGCTCAGCTTCGACGACGAGGACTTCGCCGAAAACGCGGCCCTGTACTCCTGGCAACGGGGTTACAACATCGATCTTCTGTCTATCATCGACCGCTACCGGAAGGCCGGAAAAATCACCGTCAAGCGGCTGGAATACGACTTCTGGGGCGCCAACCCGTTTATCCCGGCGACCCTGGTGGTGTGGGAGAAAGCGGGCTGAGAATCGTGGTCCGCCCCGGCCTCAGCCAGCCGTCGCCCGCGGGTCGTGATGGGGCAGCAGGAAGACCAGGACGTTCGCCACCAGCATGGTCCCGGCCAGCCCGTAGAACACGGCCGCCAGGCCCCAGGTGTCGGCGATCAGGCCGCCGACCGGCGCCACCAGCACCGACAGCCCCGATTGGGTGCCGAACATGACGCTGGTGGCGCTGCCGCCGAGGCGCGGCGGGGTGAGGTCCATGAGCCAGCTGTGGATCACCGGGCGCGCCGCGAACAGGGCGAACCCGAGCACCGAGATCCCGGCGATGAACAGGGGCCCGCTGCCGGCCAGGGTGAGGGCGGCGATGACCGCCGTGGCCACGGTAAGCCCGGCAAGCACGACCGGGCGGCGCCCCACCCGGTCGGACCAGACGCCGGCGATGGGCCCGGCGATCATGCCCGCCACCTGCATCGCCATCAGCGCCACGCCCATCAGGAACGGCCCCACGCCCAGGACGTCGGCCAGATAGAGCGGCAGGAAGACCAGCAGACCGTTCTGGGTCATGGTGCGAAAGCCGGCCATCAGGCACAGTCCAAGGACGGCCTTGTCGCGCAGCAGCTCCGCCAGGCCGGAAAAGTACTCGCCAAGACCCATGCCGCGGCCGGCTTCCGCGGCGCCGTCGGTATCTCTGGGCAACAGCATGAGGGCGATCAATGCCGCGGCGGCGAGGACCGGCAGCGCCGCCAGCGACGCCGCGCCCTGCCAGGTGAACCAGACCAGCAACGCTCCCGCCGCCAGGGGCGCCACCGCGTCGCCGATATTGGCGCCAAGGGCATGAATGGAAAGGGCGTAGCCCCTGTTGTCGGGATAGTGCTGGGACAGGAACGCGATCGCCGCCGGGTGCCACAGGTTGTTGGCGGCGCCGATGAGGGCGACGAGCACGGAAAGCATGACCATGCGCCCGCCCAGCCCGAAGGCGAGCAGTGCGCCGCCGCCGACCACCAGGGCCGCCACCTGGAACACCACCCGCCGGCCGGTGACGTCGACGATCAGGCCGCTGGCGAAGTTGGCGGCCACCGCGCTGACGTGAAACACGGCGACCAGCGCGCCGGCCTCGGCATAGGACAGACCGAGGTCGGCGGTAATGAACGGCAACAGCAGATAGAAGGTGGCGGCGATCCAGTGGGTCCCGGCGTGGCCGAGCCCGATCAGGAAAGCCGGTCCCTGGCCGGTCCATTGCAGGCCGGTGAAGCGTTCGATGGCGGCAATCACAGGCCCTCTCCCGATGCGAAAACCGCCGCCAAGCTACCCATGCGGCGACGGATTCACAAGGCACGGCCCCCTTGCCGGGCCTGGGACCTCCGGGGCACGGGATCGTCTTCGCCCCGCCCGGCATCATGCTTTCGCCGGCCGGTCCGGCGGGCACCCGGGGGTCGTGGCATCGAAGGGTCGAAGATCCGGCTCCCTGTATTAGAGCCGGGTAGGTCGGGGACGCGCCGCATGGGCCCGTCGGGGACGGCGCCCGGAGCGCCTTTGTCAGGGTGCCCGGAAGAACACGACGCACCACGCGATCACCGGCAGGCCGGCGATAATCAAAAACACGATCTCCTCGAACTGGGATGCCCGCCCTAACGAGAGAGGCTCCAGAACGCCAACGGATATCAGGGCGAAGACCATGACGCCTCCGAAAAGACAAGCCCAAACAGACAACAGGATTCTACTACTCATGACTTCATACGTTGGTACAATTATTACCACCGGGTTTGGTATATTCTAATATATGTATATTGACAATTTTTTATTTTCGCGACGGCCATCGCACGGCGGCTCTCGACGTGCGGCCACGCCCGTTGCGCGGAGGACCTTCGGTTCCCCCATGCCGATCCAGGGAATTCAGCGCGCCATGGTATTATCGCGGCGGCGGGTTCCCGGCCGCCCTCCGCGGCCGCGCCGCGCCTCCGCCCGTGCCGCCCGCCCTACGCGACTTGGCGGTGGGCATCCGTGGCGGTCCGCCGTTCCACCGTGGCCGAGATGTCGCGGGAGAGGGCGACGACGTCTGCCTGTGGCCGGAAAGCGCACTTGACGGCCTGGGCCAGGGCCGGCATGAGCGCGATGTCTTTTCGGTCGGGGGACAGCGGCGCCTGGCGCACGGCCCTCACCACGTTCACCATCGATTGACAAAGCTCGCCCACATGATGATACCGGGTTCCCTCCAGGCGGCGGCTGATGTCCTCGGACACATAGAGCAGGCGATCCAGGTGCTGTACTATGCTGTCGTCCGCCGTCCCGTCTTGGTACAGGGGCACAATCCGCTCCACCAGATAATTGATCTGGTACGCGTGACGTTCCATTTTCTGTTCGTTGAGCACATTGGCGACCCTGTCGATCTCAGCCTGAAGATCTTCCGCACTGGTGTCGTCCGTCGCCTTGACATTGAGGGGATTGGGGACATCGATCTCGGGAATCTGCTGGGTGCCGGGCCGCGGCTTGGCGCGCCGGTTGGGGCCGATGTAATCCGACGTGACGACGAAGGGCTTGCGGTTGCGGGCCAGGTTTAAGACCCGCTCGAACAGCAGGCCCGTGGAAATGGGTTTTGGGATCAGGTCATCGCACCCGGCGCCGAAGATTTTCTTGACCGTTTGCGGCGTCGGCGCGGTGATGAGGGCGGTGACCACGATGAACGGATTGTCGCCGAGCTCGTGGTGGCGGATTTTGTGGACCAGGTCGTAGAGGTCGCCGTCCGGGAGCTCGGTGTCGCAGATCATCAGGTCCACTTTGTTGGTGGCGACCGCCGTCTCGACCATCGACATCCGGTCGGTGACCATGATGTATCGAAAACCCTGTCCATACAGGCCGCCCCGAATCCCGTCCCGGACCTCCCGGTTGGGGTCGCCTACGAGCACCCTGATGTTCTCGAAGCCGTAGTTTTCCATGCCTTGCCCCACGCTTCCCGAATCAGCCGACTTTTTCCGTGCCGCCGCCGCACGGGTTCGCCGTGGAGGCGGCGGGCGCGGCACCCGCCGCAAGGCAGTCAACCCCCGCCGAAAGCTCCCATCAGGAAACCCGCCAGCGCGATCAGCGCCAACAGGATTCCGCCAATACCCACAACAAGTATCACCGCGTGCCGGATGAAGCCGGAGGCATCCTCCTTCTTGGGCCGGGAGGGCTCGATGCGCTGACGTTCCTTCGTTTTCTCCCGCAGCTGCGGCCGGTGCTTTTCGACGCCCTCCCCCTCGTGGAAAATGGTCGTCGGTATCGCCTTGTTGGTTTCGTCGTCGTAATTCTCTTTTACGACCTTGACGCCCTTTTGGTGCCGGCGTTTGAGCAGGTGACGGGCCTCGTCCAAGGCCAGGCCCCTGTCGTCATAGACGGAATCGAGGTTCCAACGTCCTTCCCTCAGGGAATAGACCTCGTATGACACGGTCGTGGCCATATCGTCGTTCCCCGTTTTCAGACCGGGAACGTCGGGGAAAGGTGAACGGGCTCGAAGCGGGGCATCTCAAGCCTCTTCGTCTTTGGTCTTGGCGTTGATCGCGCCAAGGAGGAAATCTATCGTGCCCTGGCCCTCGCTCACCCGCACGAATACCCCTGCACTAACAATCTCGAACTAATACCGTCGAATAGCGGGGCAGGTTGCGACCGGTTTTTTTAAGAAATGGTAAATTTGTATACCCTTAGATTTCCCATAAACGCCTTTGGCGGCGCGATGTTTCCACATCCAACGGCGTGAACGGCCACGGTGAATCGGAATGTCCGCTTATGGCTACATCCGGAAGTGAGGGCCGTCGCAATGGAAGTCCGCTTTCAGGCGGCAAGCGGACATTTTGCGGCATCATGTCTGCTCTGCCCCGCATAGCAGACGAATTATACCGCCGAGCCCATGATGCGACTCGGGGGATTACGCGAAACCGCGCTCGATATGACGGCCCCTGAATCGGGAAGGGCAGGTCATAGACTCGGCGGTATTAGATTTCTCCGGCGGCTCTAAATGTTGCCGCCCCCAAAAGGGACCGGCTGGCCCCGCCGGCCACCCCGTCACGGGTTGGCGCCGAGCTCGCGCAGGCTGTGGTGGACGCGCTGGGCGACGCTGACCGCGGACAGTGCCGCCAGCAGGTAGACGGCCGGCTCGATCAGGCCGAAGCACAGCCCCAGGCCCAGCAGCACGACCCGCTCGGCGCGGGTGATGATGCCGACCTTACAGTTCGCGCCCAAGGCTTCGGCGCGCGCCCGGGTGTAGCTGACCAGGAGCGCGCCGAGCAGCGCGATCGCGGTGAACGCGGCGGCCAGCGCATCGCCCCCTTGGGCGAAATGGTAGGTGATCGCCACGAACAGTGCGCCTTCGGAGATACGGTCGAGGGTGGAGTCCAGGAACGCGCCGCCGGCAGTTACCTGGCCCTGGTTGCGCGCCAGCGCGCCGTCGACCAGGTCGAGGGCGCTGCCCGCGAGCCAGACCGCGCCTGCGAGCACCAGCCGGTCCGCTAGGACGAGGCCGGCGCCGGTCAGGCAGATCAGGGTGCCCGCGACCGTGATCTGGCTCGGCCGCACGCCGAGGCGCGCCAGGACGCGGGTCACGGGGTCCAGGCGTCGGTCGATCGCGCCCTGAATTCGGTTGCGGAGTTTCTCGACGGGCACCCTCACGCCTCCCGGCGCTGTTATCAGCCGTTGCACGCGGCCGGGACGGGCTTTCCGCGCCGGCCGCGTCAAGGTCTCCGCAGGATACTTAAGCTGATTTAAACGGATTCAAGGGGGATTTCCGTACAGCCCATTTTTGGAAAAATTCGGACTTCTAACCCTCGTGGCGGTATGTCCGCTTTTGGCTAAAAGCAGACCAAAACGCCGGTCCCGCCATACGTCCGCTTTGCCCCGGATAGCAGACATTCGGGGAGCGATGTCCGCTTTCGCTGCGATTACGTCCGCTTCACCCCCAGGAGCGGACGTCCCTGGCAGTGTCGCCGAATGTCGGCTCATGACCCAGGCTGTTCTCTAACTCGGGATGGAATGTCAAGCTCTCCGTGATGCGCCTGCCGGGTTCACTGTTCTCTCCGCAGTAGGGGCTATGCCCTCTGCATGATGGCGTTGGAGGACGTTGGCGGATCAATGTGTGAATCGCGCTTGCCTCGATGAA
>JADFHR010000280.1 GCA_022567015.1 Pseudomonadota bacterium | reverse complement strand
CCCCGGCAGCGGCCCCAGCCAGACCAATGCGCATCTTCTTTTCGTAATACTCCGCACAGATGAGACGCACGCTCGGCGGGGGGAGCGCACGATCCGATTTGCACGGGGGCAAAGCTCACCATAGCTTACACAGTTTCTTACACAGTTTCAGCCTCGCGAAATATTTATGCTCTTAAATCAATAGGTTATGGCTGCCCGCACATGACTCAAAATCTGTTTCCCGTAAGGGAGTGGGAGTTCGAGTCTCCCCGGGGGCACCACCCTACGCCTCCGGCTTCGGGTGGCAAGCCACGCGAAGGCGGTCAGGTGTAGGAGTGTCCGCCGTAGCTCGAAGAGCGAAGGCGGACGTGCCAATTGCGCCGCCGCTCTGCACCCGCCGCCTAGGCCGCGTCACGCACCTCGATCACCAGCCGCTTGCCGAGCGCCGCCAGGGCCGCCTCGAGCCGGTCGAGGCGGGATCGATGCATCAGGTCGAGCAGACGCCTCACGTCCTTCGGATCGCAGCCGAGGCGCCGGGCCAACGCGACCTGGGTCACGCCCTGGTCCCGCATCGCCTGGTAGATCGCCAGTTTCGCCGCGGCCATCGGCGGCAGGGTGACGGCGCGCTGCCCCTTGCGCGGCCGGGCCGGGCGCGGAAGGTCACGCCGTTCGTCCACGTAAATCGCCAGCGCGGTCTCCAGCGCATCCGGCGCGCGCGCCAGCGCCTGCGCCTCGTCGTTGCCGACGGTATGGGCCTCGGGGACGCCGGGGAACGTTGCCACGACCGTCCCGTTGCTGGCGCGTTTCAGGACCACCCTGTATTGCATCATGCCCGCTCTACCTCAGATCACGTTCCGCCAGTCGATGCCAAGCTGCTTGCAGATGCGGCGAAGAAACTCCGGTGCCAAATCGGTGTCTCCGTGCACCGGCACCACCGTCGCGCGGCCGCGATAGGCCACGCGTACATGCCCGCCTTTGCCCCGTTTCGTGTCGATTTCGACGCCCGCCCTGCGCAGCTTGCGGATGAACTGGCGTCCTTTCATATCGCGATCATAGGGCATTTATGCCCTACGTTCCATGGAAAAAGGGCAGAAATGCCCTCGCGGTCCTGCGGCGTGCGATGCGGCGCCCGCCCCCCAAAACCCGCGCCCGGGCGTCCGCCGCGTCCGCCGCTACCAGTACAGGATCAGCTTGCCGTCCTTGACCTCGTAGCCGTCCAGGCGCTTGAGGAAGCTCATGCCGAGCAGGGAGACGAACAAGGGGGCTTCGTTGACCCAGGCCTCCACGTCGCGCAGGACGAGCTGGCCGATGCGCAGCCGCCTGAGGGTCACCGGCGCCGCGCGGACGACGCCGCCCGCGGTGTTGAACTGCCGGGTGAAGTGACGGGCGCGCAGGTCGAACCCGATGCGGGCGGCGTCCCCGGGCGTCAGCATCACCTCGGTGGCGCCGGTGTCGACCATGAAGCGGATGTCCGTCCCGTCCACGTCCGCCTCGATCAAGAAGTGTCCCCCGGCGGACGCGCGGATGGTAAGGGCGCGGCTGGCCGGCCGGGAGGCCTTCCGGGATTGCGCCGGTTGCTTCGCGGTCCGCTGTTGTTGGGATTCCTGGGGTGCCTGCGGGCCGAACAGGACGTCCCGGTAGGTGAAGGCGGCGACGCCGATCCCGCCGACGATTGACCACAACACGACCTGGCGCACCGCCCAACCGAGGACGCCCGCGACGGCCGCCGACCGTCCCGCTGCCGTTTGCTCCCACCGCTCACCCATGCGGCACACCTTTCGTCCGCCACGGACCCGGGCCTCTCCCGGGGCGATGCCGCCTCCCGCGACGGGTTTTGGCGCAGGGGAATGTTGTCCCGGCATCTGTAGTTGTTACGCCCATGGCGCGCATTAACCTTAATACCTGCCCCCGGGCCACGGGTCCGGAAGGCGCTGCCTCCACGCCCGGCCACGGTAGCCGGAATATCCTTAACAGGCGCTTTACGCGCCGTCCCACAACGGTTTTTGGCCTTCCGCGGAGCCCGCGGACGGCGCTCCGGCCGCCCCGTGCCGCGATTCGCATCCTGCATTTTAACTAATAAAGAAGTATAAAATTTTATGTAAATCGTTTTTTATTAGTGTGTTGATAATCAAATACCAGGCCACTATAATACAAATCACATACGTAAAGTAACATCTGATAAAGGCTCATGTCATGAAACCGCTCGCTCGGCGAAGAACCGGCGCGGAGGCCCCTAATGACAGCGCCCCTCGCCTGTCCCTCCACGACTTCATGAAGTCGCGGATGGACGACGTGATCTATGCACGGCCGATCCAGGACGAGAACGGTTCGGCGTATGCGGTCTACGCCGCGGATGGGACTTTTCTGGACCTGTTCGACACCCTGGGTGAGGTGATCATCGCGGCCCACGACCAGGACATGGTCGTGGCGACCGTGCACTGAGCTGCGCCGGAGTTCCCCCCCCCGACACATTGCGGACGGGATGAGCGTCCGGCGTCGGTACGCCCCGTGAGCGGACCCCTGCGGATCGGAGCGCCAAAGGGATGACCATTTCCGGGGTGACGGCGTCGGCCGTTTCCGCCTTGACCGCCAATGCCGCGCGGGTCGCCGCGGTGGCCGGCAACGTGGCCAACGTCGGCACCGTCGGCTTCAAGGCGACCGAGGTGCGCACCACCACCCTGGTCACCCGGCAGGGCGCCGGCGGGGGCTTTGCCGGCGGCGGCGTGCAGACCGTGGCGCTCGAACAATCCAACGTGGACCTGGCCGGCGAATTCGCCAACTTGGTCCAGGCCCGCGTCGCCTACGGCTTCGCCGTCGCGGTCCTGCGCACCGCCGACGAGACGTTCCGCACCCTCCTCGACATCCGGGCTTATACCAAGGGTCGCTGATCATGACCCGACGAGCCGGCTTACCAAGGTTTTCGGCCCTAATACCAAGGGTCACTGATCATGACCCGACGAGCCGGCTTACCAAGGTTTTCGGCTAGGAGCGTGCGCTGTGGCGATGCGGGGCATCGCGAAGCGTGCGCGACGCCGTCCGAAAGCCTTGGTAAGCCGCCGTTGCGGTC
>JADFHR010000089.1 GCA_022567015.1 Pseudomonadota bacterium | reverse complement strand
CTTACCAAGGCTTTCGGACGGCGTCGCGCACGCTTCGCGATGCCCCGCATCGCCACAGCGCACGCTCCTAGCCGAAAACCTTGGTAAGCCGGCTCGTCGGGTCATGATCAGTGACCCTTGGTATTAGGGCCGAAAGCCTTGGTAAGCCGGCTCGTCGGGTCATGATCAGCGCCCCTTGGTATTAAGCGCCACCGCCGGCCGGCGCGGCCGCCACCTGGGCATCGACGGCCCCGAGCACGGCGTCGGCGGGAATCGAGTCCATGGTCGTGCCGCCGAACTGCTGGGCCGTGAGAACCCTCAGGCTGGGGGTGTAGGGGGCGAATTTCTTAGGGTTGGTGGGCCCGAACAGCGACACCATCGGTGCGCCGCCGGCGGCCAGCAGGTGCCCGGTTCCGGAGCAGTTCGAGACCGCGGCCGCCAGGTGGCGGGCCAGGGCGACGACCAGGGGCGGCCCCGCCATGTCGCCCGGCGGGGCGGCCTGGCCCCATCCCGGGAAAACGGCGTCCGGTACCCGCTGGCGGAGCAGGGGCAGCCACCCGGCCTCGTTGGGGCCGAGGAAAAACACCGGCACGCGGCCCTTCCGGCCCTGTTCCCCGGCGACGGCGATGAAGCGCTCCAGGGGCCAGCATTTGCCGGTATCCTTGCGCCCCGCGCCCGGCGCCAGGCCGACATAGGTGGGGCCCGGGCGAAGGATCCTGTCCGCCGCCGCATACCATGGTTCGGGCAATGGCGCGACGTGGGAGGGCCGTACGACGCGCCCCGCCGCGGCCGCCACCAGGGCCAGCAGCTGGTCGACCAGCAGGGTCGGGCGGGGCCGGCCGGCCGGGGGTTTCCTATCGGAGAACAGGAAATTCCACGTCGGCGAGACGAAACGGCCATGCGCGACGCGGCGCACGATCAGTGTGCGGTGCAGGGCATGTTGGGTGTCGATGACCAGATCGAAACGCCGGCCCGGCAACGGCGGCGCCCGACGGAACAGTTCGGCGGCGCTGACGCCGAGGGACGTATGGTTGAGAATCTCGTCGATCAGGCCCTCGGCCAGGGGTTTGAGGCTGTCCTCGAAGAGAGAGGGCCCCCGGCCGTACATCCACGAGACACGGGCGTCGGGAAAGGCCTGGCGAATCGCCCGCAGGAAAGGCAGCTTGATGATATTCTCGCCGAGGGCGTTGTCCGGGTTATGACCGATATAAACCAGGATACTGCCCGGATTGGCGGTTTTGGCCATGGATTTTCCTCACCCCGTCCAATCCGGCGAAGCGGGACGGGACGCCGGGCACCCGAAATCCTGGCCCAGGACCGAGGCGGCCCTCACGTCGTCTTATCCTGGCCGCCGTCCCGGGGGGAGAGAAAGGGGCGCAGCAGATCCATGGGCAGGGGAAAGACGATCGTCGAACTCTTTTCGCCGGCGATTTCCTGCAGCGCACCGAGGTAGCGAAGCTGCATGGCCTGCGGGTTGCCGGACATGATCTCGGCCGCCTTGAGAAGCCGGTCCGCGGCCTGCAGTTCGCCCTCGGCGTTGATGATCTTCGCCCGCCGGATGCGCTCCGCCTCCGCCTGCTTGGCGATGGCCCGTATCATGGTCTCGTTCAGGTCCACTTGCTTGATCTCCACGTTCGAGACCTTGATCCCCCAGGCATCCGTCCGTTCGTCGAGGATGCGCTGGATGTCGGTGTTCAACTTGTCCCGCTCGGCCAGCATCTCGTCGAGTTCGTGCTGGCCGAGGACCGAGCGTAGGGTGGTCTGGGCAAGCTGGCTGGTGGCGTCGCGGAAGTTCTCGACCTGGATGATGGCCCTTTGCGCGTCGATGACCCGGTAATACACGACGGCGTTGACCTGGACGGAGACGTTGTCGCGGGAAATCACGTCCTGCGTGGGCACGTCGAGGACCATGATGCGCAGGTCCACCCGCACCATCTGCTGGATCAGGGGCACGATGATGATCATGCCCGGACCCTTCACCTTCCAGAAGCGGCCGAGAAGAAAAACGACCGCGCGTTCGTACTCGCGCAGAATCTTGATGGAAAAGGCGACCAGCGCCAGGACGAAGACGGCGACGGCCGCATACGCGTAAAGCTCAACCATGATCCTCCTCCTCATTTTTTTCGTCCGCGGGCAGCACCGTGAGGGCCAGACCGTCTATCGCGGCGATGCGGACCCGCGCGCCGGGCTCGAGGGTGTGCGCGGCGGAGGCCTGCCAAAGCTCACCGCCCACCCGGACGCGGCCCTTGCGGTCCGCCCAGTCGGCGACGTGCCCGTAGCTGCCGATCAGCTCTTCCGTTCCGCTCACCACCGGCCGCCGCCGCGCCTTCACGGCCATGACGAGGACCACGGCGAAGAAGGCGCTGGTGGTTCCGCCGATGGCGGCGATGACCTGCCAGGATACGCCGTAACCCGGAATGTCGGTGTCCAGCAGCATCACCGAGCCGATAACGAAGGCGACCACGCCGCCGATGCCCAGGGCGCCGAAAGCGGGCACGAACGCCTCGGCGACCATGAAGGCGAGACCGAGAAGCATAAGCCCGGCGCCGGCGATATTGACGGGGAGCAGGTGAAGCGCGAACAAGCCCAGAAACAGGCTTATGGCCCCGATCACGCCCGGCGCGACGAAACCCGGATTGGTGAACTCGAAGATCAATCCATAGACGCCGATGAGCAACAGGATATAGGCCAGGTTGGGATTGGTGATGACGGCCAGCAGCTTGGTGCGCCAGTCGGGCTCTATGGCGACGATGGCGGCCCCGGCCGTGTGCAGCTCGGTTTCCTGGTTGAGCACCGTAACCTTGCGTCCGTCCACCTTCTCCAAAAGCTCCTTCAGGTCCCCGGCCACCAAGTCGATCACCCCGGCCTTCAAGGCCTCCTCGGCGGCAAGGCTTGCCGCCTCGGTGACGGCTTTCTCCGCCCACTCGGCGTTGCGGCCGCGCATCTGGGCCAGGCTGCGAATGTAGGCCACGGCATCGTTCAGGACCTTGTCGGTCATGGTCGGGTGGGGCGCGGGTTTCGATTCCGTCTTCCCCGAATCCTCGCCTTTTTCGCCGTTTTCGTTTCGGCCCTTGTCTTCTCCACTCTCTTTGTCGGGGGCCGGCGGCGGCGCGCCGCCGATCCGGACCGGGGTCGCCGCGCCCAGGTTGGTGCCCGGAGCCATGGCCGCCACGTTGCTCGCATACAGAATATACGTACCGGCGCTCGCCGCGCGGGCCCCGCCGGGGGCGACATAGACAATCACCGGAAGGGGCGAGGTAAGCATGTCCTGGATGATCTCGCGCATGGAGGTGTCGAGGCCGCCCGGGGTGTCCATGCGCAGGATGACCACCTGGGCGCCCCGCTTCCGCGCCTTCTCCAGGCCGCGCCGGATGTAGTCGCTGGTGGCGGGCCCGATGGGCCCTTTGATCTCGAGCAGGACGGCGATCTTCCCGGCCCCGGGCTCCTTGGCCCCGGCCGGTGCGACAACCAGGGAAAAGAGCAAGGCCGCAATCAGGGCCGGCACGGCGTGGCCCCCTCTTGGGGAACGAGCCATCCCATCCCCCCCTATCCTGAAAACCTTCACCTACGGTACGGAAAGTAGCACAAAAAGCCATCTTTCTCCACCGGACACGAAGTCGTGCCCGTACCGGCCCGGCCACGCGGCCGGTCGGCCCTCACGTCCCCTCGGGGCCCTCGTGCCGCACGAACGCGGCGCCCTGGGTGAAGACGGTGGCCAGCATTCCCGCCTGCACCAGGACCTGGTCGGCGAAGAAGCGCGCCGACACCAGCTTGGCGCGCAGGAAACCGGGATCGCCGCCGCCGGCCGCCGGGCTGGCGGCGGCTATCAGGGCGGCCCGCGCCATCAGCCAGCCGCCGGCGACGATACCCAGAAGGCGCAGGTAATGGACGGCGCCGGCGGCCACGGACCGGGGATCGGAAGGGTAGGTTTCGACCAGCCACCGGGTCGCCCCGGCCAGCGCGTCGGCGCCGCCGGCGAGGCGGGTGCGGATGGCCGCGATGTCGTCCCCCTGGGCGGCGGCCAGTTCCCGGTCCAACTCGCGGACCATGGCGATGAAGGCGTTCGCGCCGGCGCCCTTGTCGCGCGCCACCTTGCGTCCCACCAGGTCGTTGGCCTGGATGCCGTTGGTTCCCTCGTAGATGGCGGCGATGCGCCCGTCGCGCAGATGCTGGGCGGCGCCGGTCTCTTCCACGTAGCCCATGCCGCCGTGGACCTGGATGCCGGTGTTGGCGACCTCGATTCCGGTGTCCGTGCTCCATGCCTTGACCACGGGGGTCAGCAGGTCGACCAGGGTCTGACGCTGGCGGCGCACCTTTTCGTTCTGGTGGCGCTTGGCCATGTCCAGGCATGCGGCGACGAAATACGCCAGGGCGCGGACGGCCTCGGTCTGCGCCCTCATGGAGAGCAGCATGCGGCGCACGTCCGGGTGGTGGACGATGGCGACGGGGTCCGCGTCGCCGCCGCCCAGCGCCCGGCCCTGGATGCGTTCCAGGGCGAATGCGCGGGCCTGCTGGTAGGCCCGCTCGGCGATGGCCACGCCCTCCAGGCCGACGCCCAGGCGGGCGGCGTTCATCATGGTGAACATGCATTCGATGCCGCGGTTCTCCTCGCCCACCAGGTAGCCGACGGCGCCGTCGCCGTCGCCGTAGGACATGACGGCGGTGGGGCTGGCGTGGATGCCCAGCTTGTGCTCGATGGAGACGCAGCGCATGTCGTTGCGCTCGCCCAGGGTCCCGTCCGCGCCGGGGAGGAACTTCGGGATGATGAAAAGCGATATGCCCTTGATCCCGGCCGGCGCGCCTTCGATGCGGGCCAGCACCATGTGGATGATGTTGCGGGCCAGGTCGTGCTCGCCGTAGGTGATGAAGATCTTCTGTCCGCTGACGCGGTAGTGATCGCCGTCGGGGACCGCCTTGGTGCGCACCTGCGCCAGGTCGGAGCCGGCCTGGGATTCGGTGAGCGCCATGGCGCCGCTCCACTCGCCGGAGATCATCTTGGGCAGGAAGAGCGCTTTGTGTTCCGCCGTTCCGTGGGCGGAGATCAGCTCCACCGCGCCCTGGTTGAGCATGGGACAAACGCTGAAGGCCATGTTGGCCGCCTGCCAGATCTCGGAAACGGCGGTGGACACCAGCCAGGGCAGTCCCTGGCCGCCGTATTCGGGATCGAAGGGCACGCCGTTCCACCCGCCGTCGACGAAACGGGCGTAGGCGTCGGCGAAGCCGTCGGGGGTGCGCACGACTCCGTTCTCGAACACGCAGCCCTGCCGGTCACCGGACTGGTTGAGGGGGGCCAGCACTTCGCCGCCGAACTTCGCCGCCTCCTCCAGGATGGCGTCCACCAGATCGGGCGTCGCGTCGGCGCAGCCGGGCAGGGCGGCGACGGCATCGAGCCCGGCCAGCTCGTGGATGACGAAGCGCATGTCGGCCAGCGGTGCGGCATACGAGGTCATGGGCTGTGGGCTTCCGGTAAGGGATCGGGGCGTACCCGGCCCCAGGGACCGAGCATCAACCGAAGGTCGCTACCCAAAAAACTTGATGACCGTGGGAAAGGCCGTGGCTCCAATGATGATGCCGCCCAGGCGAACGGTTAGATCATGCCGGAGACGCATTTCAAGTTCCCGCAGGTCTTGCTTGCTCGCCAGCCGTTCTTCGATCAGCGCGACCTGTTCCTCCACCAACACCTCGGCCTGTTCTTCGCTGAAGCCGTTCGCTGTGAGGTGCTTAACGAATTTCAATGTGTCGAATGCCATGGCGTTGCTCATATGCGGAATATACCCAAAAACCGCCAAATCGACAATCCGTCGTTTGTGCCAGACGAAGTCTGCTGCGAGAGGGAGACCGGTAAGGACCCGCAATCGCCGATCGCCTATCGCCTATCCGTCAACCACCTTCCCCGGGTTCATGATGTTTTTCGGGTCGAGGGCGCGCTTGATCGCCCGCATCAGGTCCACCTCGACTGCGGACTTATAGCGTCTGAGGTCGTCCCGTTTAAGTTTGCCGATGCCGTGCTCGGCGCTGAAGCTGCCGCCCATGTCCCCGACCAGGTCCTGGACGAGGCGCGCGATATGGTCCCACCGGCCAAGGAACTCCTTGGTGTCGGCGCCTTCCGGCTGGCTCAGGTTGAAATGGATGTTGCCGTCGCCCAGGTGGCCGAAGGGGACGGCGCGGATGCCGGGCAGGTCCTCTTCCACCAGCCGCGTCGCCCGGGAGATGAAGTCGGCGACCCGGGAAACGGGCACGGCGACATCCAGCTTGATGCTGCTCCCTTCGTGTTTCTGGGCCTCGGGCAGGGTCTCGCGGATGCGCCACAGGTCCCCGGCCTGGGTTTCGCTGCGGGCGATCACGGCGTCGGCGATGACACCGTCCTCCAGGGCCTTGCCGAGGACGCCCTCCAGGGCCTCGCCCAGGGCCTCGCCGGCCCTGGGGCTGGTCAGCTCGAGCAGCGCGTAATAGGCATGGGGCGCGTCCATGGGGTCGGTCACCCCGGGCACGTGCTTGATCGTGAAGTCGAGGCAGATGCGGGCCATCATCTCGAACGCCGTCAGGGTGTCGCCGCAGGCGGCGCGGGCGCGGGAGAACAGCTCCAAAACGTCGTCCGCCGTCGCCGCGCCGGCGAGGGCGGTTTCCCTGACCCGCGGCCGCGGGAAAAGTTTAAGCACGGCGGCCGTGATGATGCCCAGGGTGCCCTCGGCGCCGATGAACAGGTGCTTCAGGTCATAGCCCGTGTTGTCCTTGCGCAGCGACCGGAGGCCGTCCCAAATGCGCCCGTCGGGCAGCACCACTTCGAGCCCCAGCACCAGGTCGCGGGCGTTGCCGTAGCGCAGCACCGCGACGCCGCCGGCGTTGGTCGAGATGTTGCCGCCGATGCGGCAGCTTCCCTCGGCGGCCAGGCTGAGGGGGAACAGGGCGCCGGCGTCGGCGGCCGCCGCCTGCACGTCGGCCAGCACGCACCCCGCCTCCACGCACATCGTGTGGTTGAGGGCATCGACGGCGCGGATGCGGTCCAGCCGTGCCGTCGACAGCACGATGCCGCCGTCCGGCACGCCGCCGCCGACGAGCCCGGTGTTGCCGCCCTGGGGCACCACGGGGACGCCGGCCTGGGCGCACAGGCGGACCACGTCGGCCACGGCCTCCGTCGACGCCGGGCGGACGACGGCGGCGCAGGTGCCCCGGTAGAGCCCCCGCTCCTCGATGAGGTAGGGCTCCATCGCTGCCGCGTCGTCGATCCAGCCGCCGGGGCCGGCCGCCTCGCGGATGGCCCCGAGCACGTCTTCCGGTACGTCCATGGTGCCTAATCCTTAGCACACTTGGCCGCCCCGGCCACGGGCCGAGGGACCCCGCTAATCCGGCCTGGCCCGCCACCGGCGGGCGCCGGGCCGGTAACCTCCGGAATTCCCTTTCGCCCCTTCCCTTTGTGGGGGGAAACATTAGGGTGGCGCCCATGAAACCGGTCAGCGTTTGCCGAACGGTCGCGGTCGCGCTGCTCGCTTTGTCGTTGAGCGCGCCGGCGGCGCCGGCCGCGGAACACGAGCCGTGGGGCACGCTCACCCTGCAGCTGGAAAACGACCGCCTCGCCAGGACCGACCGCCACTACACCCACGGCAGCCGCCTCACCTGGGTGTCGGAGACGGGAAAGTTCGTCCCCGGCTGGGCGGACGGATTCCTCGACTGGCTGTACGGGTTTGTCGGCGGCGGCGCCCGGAAACAGATCGGCTTCGCCCTCGGCCAGAACATCTACACGCCGGAGGATATCTCCACGGCCGCGCTGGTCCCCGGCGACAGGCCCTATGCGGGATGGCTGTACGTCGGGCTGTCGCTGCATGCGACGAACACGGAGACCATAGGCGCCCGGGAATTCGACGTGCTCGACACCATGGAAGTGGACGTCGGCATCGTCGGGCCCCAATCCTTCGCCGAGGACGTGCAGACCGCGGTCCACGAAGTGATCGGCGTCGGGCGCGCCAACGGCTGGGACAACCAGCTCAAGAACGAGCCCGGCATCGTCCTGCTGTTCGAGCGCAAATGGCGGGCGCGGTCGCCGTTCAGGCTCGGCGTCCTGGAAGTGGACGCCATCCCCCATGCCGGGGCCAGCCTGGGCAACATCTGGACCGGTGCGAACGTGGGTGTGACGGTGCGCCTGGGCCAGGACCTGTCGGTCGACTTCGGCCCGCCCCACATCCGCCCCAACCTCAGCGGCCTGGAGTCGTTCGACTACGCGCGGTCGTTCGCCTGGTACCTTTTCGCCGGCGCCGAAGGGCGCCTGGTGGCGAGGAACATCTTTCTCGACGGCAACACGTTCGCCGACAGCCACAGGGTTACCAAGGAGCGTTTGGTGGGCGATTTCCCGGTCGGCCTCGCCGTCGTCATCGGCCGGGTCCGGATCGCCTTCACCCACGCCTTCCGCACCCGCGAGTTCAGGGGCCAGTCCCGGTCGGACCGCTTCGGCGCGCTCAGCGTTTCGTGGAAGTTCTGACCGCCCGGCGGGCCGGGGCATTCGGTTGCGTCCTTGAGCCCGGAACACAAGTGTCCGCGACTCCCCCTTCCGGCGGCTCCGGTTTCCGTGTATAGCACCGGCCCATGCCGATGATCTCCGACACCGCCCGGCTCGAGGCCTTTTGCAAGAGTCTCGCCGGGGCTGCCTTCGTCAGTGTCGATACGGAGTTCATGCGCGAAAAGACCTACTGGCCCATACTGTGCCTGGTGCAGGTGGCCGGACCCGACGACGCCCGCGTCATCGACGCCCTGGCCCCGGGCATCGATCTCGGTCCCCTGTTCGCCCTGTTCGACGACACCTCCATGTTGAAGGTGTTCCACGCCGCGCGCCAGGACCTGGAGATCTTCTATCACCTCGCCGGCCGCCTGCCGGCGCCCGTCTTCGACACCCAGGTGGCGGCCATGGTCTGCGGGTTCGGCGACTCGGTGGGGTATGAAACCCTCATCGCCAAGCTGACCAAGGCGCGCGTCGACAAGTCCTCGCGCTTCACCGACTGGACCCTGCGCCCCTTGCGCGAACGCCAGATCGCCTACGCGCTTTCCGACGTGACCCATTTGCGCGAGGCCTACGGCAAGCTCAAGAAGAAGCTGGCCGCCAACGGCCGCGAAGGCTGGCTGGACGAGGAAATGGCGGTGCTGACGGCGCCCGAAACCTACGCCATGGACCCCGACCTGGCGTTCCGGCGGATCAAGGCCCGGGGCGCCAATGCGCGCTTCCTCGCCGTGCTCAGGGAGGTGGCGGCGTGGCGCGAACGGGAGGCGCAACGGCGCGATCTGCCGCGCCAGCGGGTCTTGCGCGACGAGGCATTGGTCGAGATCGCCCACCACACCCCGTCCACGGTCGCCGAACTGGCGCGCACCCGCGGCTTGGGCCGCGGCCTGGCCGAAAGGGAGGCGGGCGCCGCCCTGCTGGAGGCGGTCGGGCGCGGCGTCGCCGTGCCGGAAAAGGACCGCCCCATCCCCACGGCCAGGGCCGATACCGCGCTGCCCCGCGGCCTGGGGCCGGTCTCGGACCTGCTCAAGGTCCTGCTCAAGATGACCTGCGAGGAGTCCGGCGTGGCCCGCAAGCTGGTCGCCTCGTCCGCCGATCTGGAGCTCATCGCGGCCTTCGGCGAAGACGCCAAGGTGCCCGCCCTCAACGGCTGGCGGCGCCAGGTGTTCGGCGACGCGGCGCTGAAGCTCAGGGCCGGCGAGACGGCCCTGGCGGCGGCCGGCAACCGGCTGACGACGGTGCCGGTGAAAACCGGATAGAAGCGCCCCGCGAAGCCGGCCTGACGTCCGTTTGACGGCGCCTTGACGGCGCCTTGGTGAGGCCCCGGAAGGGGCGTACCGACCCTATACCTTCGTATAGGGGTCCTCCCTATACCTATGCTCCGTTGATCGCTTGTTGGTGCCCTCATACGGTCCCATGGATTGCCTGGGCAATCGTCCGGCGTCGGCCGGGCGCCGGGGGGCGGGGCGCACCAAGCAGGGAGTCCGAAATGCTGAAAAAGGTCCCGGTGGATGTCCGGGTGTTCGCCCAGGTCGTTGACGATCTGCCGATCAACGTCATCATCTGCGACCGCAAGAAATTCCGCATCACCTACATGAACGAGGCCAGCCGCCGCACCCTCGAGCGGATCGAGCACCTGCTGCCGTGCCCGGCGGACGCGCTCATCGGACGTTCCATCGACATCTTTCTCGACGACCCGCCGCGCCAGCGCCGGCTGCTGGCCGATCCCGGCAACCTGCCCCACACCGCCCGTCTCCATCTGGACGGGGCGACCCTGGACCTCCTGTTCACGGCGATCATCGACGGCAAGGGCCGGTACGTCGCGCCGCGGCTGACGTGGAGCCTGGCCGCCGACGGCGCCGCCGCGAAAACCGAGCCCGCGGAGCGCGCGGCCACCCCCGCCGCCGGCGAAGGGACCACGCCCGTCGACCAGGCATTGCGCGACCTGACCGGCACCGTCGATCGGATCGGCGAGTCCGCGGAGGCCGTCAACCGCATCGCCAACCAAACCAACCTGCTGGCGATCGACGCCATCATCGAGGCGGCGAACGCCGGGGCCGCCGGCCAGGGTTTCGCCGCCGCCGCCGCCGAGACCACGAAGCTGGCCGGAGAGACGGCCCGCGCGGCCGACAGGATCGCCGCGCTCCGCTGAATGCGGCGGGCGGGGCCGGCTCGCTGCCCCGCCGAATCCTTCAGAACGTTCCCGGATAGGCGCCGCCGTCGATGAGCAGGTTCTGCCCGGTGATGTAGGCCGCCTGGGCGCTGCACAGGTAGGCGCAGGCGTCGCCGAACTCGGCCGGGTCGCCGATGCGCCCCGCCGGGGCGGTGGCCATGCGCTCGGCGAGCATGTCGGCGGCGGGGCGTCCCGCCCGCTTCGCCCCCGCCTCCACGTTGGCATGAAAGCGGTCGGTGTCGAAGGCGCCGGGCAGCAGGTTGTTGATGGTCACGTTCTGGCGCACGGTCTTGCGGGCGAGGCCGGCGATGAAGCCGGTGAGCCCCGCGCGCGCCCCGTTCGACAGGCCGAGGATTTCGATGGGCGCCTTGACCGCGCTCGAGGTGATGTTGACGACGCGCCCGAAACGCCGCTCGATCATGCCGTCCACCGTGGCCTTGATGAGGAAGATGGGGCTCAGCATGTTGGCGTCCAGGGCGGCGATCCAGTCGTCCCGGTCCCAGTCGCGGAAGTCGCCGGGCGGCGGGCCGCCGGCGTTGTTGATCAGGATGTCGGGGTCGGGGAGGGCGGCCAGCGCGGCGCTTCGTCCATCCTCGGTGGTGATGTCGGCGGCCACCGTCTGCACCGGCGCGCCGGTGGCGGCGCGGATGTCTTCGGCCGTCGCTTCCAGGGGCCCGGGCGTGCGGGCGACGATGGTCACCGCCACTCCCTCGCGCGCCAGGGACATGGCGCAGGCCCTGCCCAGACCCTTGCTGGAGGCGCACACCAGCGCCGTCTTTCCGGTGATCCCCAAATCCATGAGCGGTCTCCTTAGTCTAAGATCCCAAGGGTCGCTGATCATGACCCGACGAGCCGGCTTACCAAGGCTTTCGGCCCTAAGCGTGCGCTGTGGCGATGCGGGGCATCGCGAAGCGTGCGCGACGCCGTCCGAAAGCCTTGGTAAGCCGCCGTTGCGGTCGCGTATGCGGCCCGTCGGAGGG
>JADFHR010000088.1 GCA_022567015.1 Pseudomonadota bacterium | reverse complement strand
GATGGGGGGCTGCACCTTGAGCACGATGTCGGCGCCCTTGAGCGCCGCCTGCCCGTCCTTGGCGATGGTCGCGCCGGCATCGCGGTACGCGGCGTCGGTAAAGGACGCGCCGTCGCCGGCGCCCTTCTCGACGACCACGGTAAAGCCCAGGTCCTTCAGCTTCCGCGTCACGTCCGGCGAGACCGCGACCCGCCTTTCGTCCGGGCGGCGCTCCTTGGGTATGGCGATTTTCATACCGTGTTGTCCACAAATTTTCCGGGCCCAACGGCCCCCGCCGTTTATGCCCGCTCCGCCGCCGTTTCACAAGCACCGCGTTGCGGCAAAAGGCCCCTCAGGGCCTGGCCCGCGCAGCGGCGGGAGCGGCGGGAAGCGTCAGGCGGCGCGGGCGGCGCACCGTTTGTTCACGAGGGCGACGGCTCGGAACCGATGATCACGTCGCGCCGCGGATCGTCGTGAATTTTGAGGACCCGCTCCAACGTCTTGATCATCGTGTCCATCGATTTGAGGGTTTCGCGCACGTCTTCGCGCACGCCCGCATCCTCGATGATCTTGAGCGCCCGCCACAGGCCGGAGATATGAAACGAAATGGCGTTGACGTGATCGAGCATGCTGCGCGGGCGCTTGACGTACGCCTGGTGGACGTTGCGCAGATTGTTGATGAAGATCTTGATCAGCGCCTGGAGGAAGGGATCGCACTCGGCAAGCTTCGCCTCCAGCATTTCGCGGGGAACCCTGAGGACGACGCTGTCCTCCTGGGCCACCGCCGAAGCCATCCTATTGCCGCCGTCGATGATGGCCATCTCGCCGAACAACTCCCCACCGTTGAGCGTCGCCAGCCGGATGGTCTCGCCCTCCACCTCCTTGACGATCCCGACCGATCCGGATTCGACGATAAACATGGCGTCGCCCGGATCGCCCTCGAAAAAGATGGTGGCGCCTTTGTAGTAGTGCTCCTTCCTGACATCGTCCCCGTGGAAAAGCATGACACCGCCGTCGCCAGGTCAATGGGCCGTAATCCCTGGTATTCCACTTGGCCCCGGATCGGGCGCAGCACAAGGGGGGGGCGGCCGCCGGGGAGGCATATCTAATCCGACGGCGCGACCCCGGCCGCCTTCAGGGCTTTTTCCTGGCGCCGGCCGAGGTCGGCTTCGTCGAAGCGGTCGATGAGGTCGTGGAACAGGCGGTGCCAGTTGATCTCCGCCTTCAGGTGCATGAACACCGATCCCAGGCCGATGGCGGCGCGGTCCATGAGGACGAATTCCCGGGGCGGCGTGACCCCGCCGAGGCGGCGCAGCTCGGCGTGGACCTTGGCCGCCACCTCGGCGCCGTACATGGTCCCGGTATCTTCCTGGATCGGCCGCACCTTGTCCTGCAACAACGGCCCGTACACATAGCGGGCCCATTGGTTGAGCACGTCGATGACCTCGCGGTCGAGGCCGGTGAAGCCCCAGGTCTCGTATGCATGGACGGCCAGCGCCTCGTCGCCGTCGCGCAGCGCCTTGTACAGGTCGATGACGGCACGCATGAAATTCGGCTTGAACACGCGGATGCAGCCGAAGTCCAGCAGGTTGATGGTGGCGTCCGGCCGGATCGTGTAGTTGCCCAGGTGCGGGTCGCCGTGGATGACGCCGTAGAAATAGAACGGCACGTACCAGGCGCGGAACATGTTGCGGGCGACGGCGTTGCGGCTGTCGCCGTGCTCTTCGACGAAACGGAGCAGGGGCGCGCCGTCGAGCCAGGTCATGGTCAGCAGCCGGTCGGTGGACAGCTCGGGCACGGGCTCGGGCACATGCACGCCGGCCTCGTCGGCGAGCATCCGGCTGTAGAGAACCATGGTGTTCGCCTCGCGCACGTAATCCAGCTCCTCGCGCAGGCGGTCCGAAAGCTCGGCGTGGATCTCGCTCGGGTCGATGGCGCGGTCGTAGCGGCGGTATAGGGCGAAGATCAGCTTCAGTTGCATGAGGTCCGCCTCCACCGCCGAGCGCATGTCCGGGTACTGGAGCTTGCAGGCAAGCGGGCGCCCCTTGAAGGCGCCGTCCCGGGCCTGGGCGCGGTGGACCTGGCCCAGGGAGGCGGCCATGGCGGCCTGGTGCTCGAACGAGGCGAACCGGCCTTGCCAGTCCGCTCCCAACTCGGCCGTCATGCGGCGCTTGACGAACGCCCACCCCATGGACGGGGCGTTGGTCTGAAGCTGCGCCAGTTCCTTGGTGTATTCCTTGGGCAGCACGTTGGGAACCGTGGACAGGATCTGCGCCACCTTCATCAGCGGCCCCTTCAGTCCGCCGAGGGCGTTTCTCAGTTCGACCGCGTGCTCGCCCTTGTCCAGGGTCATGCCGAACAGGCGCCCGCCGGCGAACCGCGCCGCCAGGCCGCCCACCGTGGTGCCCACCCGGGCGTAGCGTTTCACCCTCCCCGTCAGGGTGTCTTTTTCGTTGTCGCCGTTCCTGGCCATGCGTTTTCCCCAGTACCCTCTACACAATAGGAGGGTACTATCCCATCGCCTCCAGCTCGTCGATGAAGCCGGAGACGACGTCAAGGCCGCGCCGCCAGAAGGCCGGGTCGCCGGCGTCCAGGCCGAAAGGCGCCAGCAACTCCTTGTGCCTCAACGTGCCGCCGGCGCGCAGCATATCCAGGTACTTGGCCTGGAACCCCGGGTGCCCCTTCTGGAACACGTCGTAGAGCGAATTCACCAGGCAGTCCCCGAAGGCATAGGCGTACACGTAGAACGGCGTGTGCACGAAGTGGGGGATGTAGGCCCAGAAATTCCGGTACTCGTCGTGGAAACGGATGGCCGGACCCAGGCTTTCCCGCTGCACGTCCAACCAGATCCCGCCCAGGCGTTCGGCGCTCAGCTCCCCGCCGCGGCGTTCGTCGTGGACCCGGCGCTCGAACTCATGGAAGGCGATCTGGCGCACCACCGTGTTCAGCATGTCCTCCACCTTGCCGGCGAGCAGGATGCGCCGGCGCGACGGCGCCGTCTCGCCGTCGAGCATGGCGCGGAAGGTGAGCATCTCGCCGAACACCGACGCCGTCTCCGCCGTGGTCAGGGGGGTGTCCGCCATCAACGCCCCCTGGCCCGCCGACAGGACCTGATGCACCCCGTGTCCCAGCTCGTGCGCCAGGGTCATCACGTCGCGCGCCCGGCCGTGAAAGTTCATCAGGATATAGGGGTGCGCCGACGGCACCGTGGGATGGGAAAAGGCGCCCGAATCCTTGCCCGGCCGCGGCGGCGCGTCGATCCAGCGGTGGTCGAAAAAGCGCCTGGCGATGTCCGCCATCTCGGGGGCGAAACCGCCGTAGGCGTCGAGCACCAGGGCCCGGGCCGCGTCCCAGGTGTAGGGGCGGTCCTGGTCGTCGGGAAGGGGCGCGGTGCGGTCCCAGTAGTCCAGGGTTTTGCGGCCGAACCAGCGCGCCTTGAGCCGGTAATAGCGGTGCGCGAGATCGGGAAAGGCGTCCCTGACCGAAGCCACCAGCGCCTCCACCACCGCGTCGTCCACCTGGTTCAACAGGTTGCGCTCGGAGACCGGAAAGGGGAACTTGCGCCATCGATCCTCGATCTCCTTGTCCTTGGCGAGCATGTTGGTGATGAGCGAGAACAGGCGCAGCTTCCCGCCCAGCACCCGGCCCAGGGCCTTGGCCGATTTGCGGCGGACGGCACGGTCGTGATCGGTCAGCCCGTTCAGGACATCGGCCAGGGTCAGGGCCTTGCCGTCCACCGGAAAACGCAAATCCGCAACGGTTTCCTCGAACAGGCGCACCCACGCCGCGCGCCCCGTCACCGACTTCTCGTGCAGAATCTTCTCCACCTCGTCGGAAAGCTGATGGGGACGAAAGGCGCGGGTGTCCCGGATCCAGGGCGCGTACCGGCCGGCGGCGGGGCTTTCGAGCTGTTTGGCCAGCACGGCGTCGTCCAGGCGGTTGATCTCGAGGGTGAAAAACAGGGTTTCGGTCGAGATGTCCGTCGCCCGTTCCTGCACGGTCTGGTGAAAGCGCCCCGCCTCGGGATCGCCGACATTGGCGGCGAAGACGAGCTGGGCGTAGCTGGTGGCCTTGCCCAGGCGCTCGGCGATCTCCTCGTAGGCGGCGATGGCCTCGCCCAGGGCCGCCCCGTCGAGGTCCGCCAGGCGCCCCCGGTAGCGCCCGGCGAAGGCCTTCGATTGCGCCTCCGCCCACGCCAGGTCGGCCTCCAGTTCCGGCGCATCGGGGCCGGAATAAAGGTCTTCCAGGTCCCATTCGGGAAGGGCCGGTTCGGGTTTTCGGGCGAGCGCGCGCGCGGTTTCGGTCATGGCCGCATATGACGGATTTTCAGCATCCTGCTAGGAGCCTGTCCGAGTAAGTGTGAGGAGCATCGAAATTTGAAACATTCGGAATCGTAGCACGCCTGTGGCGGTAATATACGTGCGCGTCGCCAGCATTTTCGATTCCATTGTGTCGCTCTTCGGATTACTCGGACAGGCTCCTAGTATCCTGTCCCAGAGATTCGTGCACTATACGACGGTCTTGCGAGGCCCCCGGGCGGCGACGATAATAGGAGCCGGACACCCCGAGGGGAACGGAAACCCGCGCCGTCGGCGGTCCGGGGGAAGAACAGGATGGACAAAGGAACCTGGCCCAACCTGGTGCTCATGTTCTTCGAGCAGGTGGAGCGCTACGGCGACCGGCCGTTCCTGTGGATGAAAAGGGGCGGCACCTACGCGCCCCTGACCTGGCGCGACACGGCGGCCAGGGTCAGCGCGCTGGCCCACGGCCTCAAGACCCTGGGCGTGGCGCCGGGGGACCGCGTCGTCCTGGTCTCCGAGAACCGCCCCCTATGGCTGGTGGCGGACATGGCCATCATGGCGGTGGGCGCCATCACGGTCCCCGCATACGTCACCAACACGCCCGAGGACCATCTCCACGTCCTCAGCGACAGCGGCGCCAAGGGCGCCATCGTCTCCACCCGGCGGCTGGCCGAGAGGCTGCTCCCCGCCGCCGACCAGGCGGACGGGATGGAGTTCATCGCCGGCCTGGACCCGCCGGACATCGGCCACGACCGGCGCGTCAAGGTGCTGCATCTGGACGACGTCCTGGAACGGGGCCGGACGGGATCCGAAAACATCGCCGAACTGGCGCGCCGGTGGAAGCGCAGCGACACCGCCTGCATCATTTATACCTCGGGCACCGGCGGCGCGCCGAAGGGCGTGATGCTTCACCACGGGGCGATCCTGCACAACTGCGCCGGCGCCCGGGAGGCCTTCAAGGAGCTCGACCTGGCTGACGACGTGTTCCTGTCCTTCCTGCCCCTGTCCCATGCCTACGAGCACACGGCGGGCCAGTTCTTTCCCATATCCATCGGCGCCCAGATCTACTACGCCGAGGGCGTCGAGACCCTGGCCACCAACATGCGCGAAGCCCGGCCGACCATCATGACGGCGGTGCCCCGGCTTTACGAGACCATGCACGGGCGCATCCTCAGGGGCGTCCACAAGGCCGGCGGCGTCAAGGAGAAGCTGTTCCGCAAGGCCCTGGAGCTGGGCACCCGGCGCTATCAGCGCGCCGGCGTCCTGTCGCCGGGCCAGCGCCTGATCGACGCCGTGCTGGACAAGCTGGTGCGCGACAAGGTGCGGGCCGGCTTCGGCGGCCGGCTCAAGGCCCTGGTGTCGGGCGGGGCGCCGCTCAACGCCGACATCGGCCTCTTCTTCACGGCGTTGGGCCTGCGCATCCTGCAGGGCTACGGACAGACGGAAGCGGCCCCCGTGATCACCGCCAACCGGCCCAACAAGGTCAAGATACACACCGTCGGTCCCCCCCTTCCCGGCGTCCAGGTGAAGATCGCCGCCGACGGCGAGATCCTGGTGCGCGGGGAACTGGTCATGCAGGGCTACTGGCGCAACCCGGAAGCCACCGCCGAGGCGATCCGGGACGGCTGGCTGCACACGGGCGACGTGGGCGTCATCGACTCCGACGGCTATCTCACCATCACCGACCGCAAGAAGGACATCATCGTCGGCTCCGGCGGCGACAACGTCTCGCCGCAGCGCATCGAGGGGATGCTGACCCTGGAGCCCGAGATCGCCCAGGCCATGGTCTACGGCGACCGCCGGCCCCATCTGGTCGGCCTTTTGGTGCCGGACACGGCGTGGATGAAGACCTGGGCCAAGGACCACAAGAAGCCCGCCGAGTTGCCGGTCCTGGCCGGGGACAAGGATTTCCGGCGCGCCCTCGACGCCGCCGTGAAGCGGGTGAATGGGCGCCTTTCCAAGATCGAGCGGGTGCGCCGCTTCGCCGTCGCCGACGCCCCGTTCACCATCGAAAACGCCCAGATGACGCCGACCCTCAAAATCCGCCGCCACAAGATCAAGGACGTCTACGGCGACCGCCTGGAGGCGCTGTACCGTTGAGGCGGGGCCGCCGCCGGCTCAGGGGCGGGGCGGCCTCAGATTGGTGATCCCGACGCCGACCAGGATTACCGCCAGGGCGCCAACGGCCGGCAGGGAGATTTGTTCGCCCAGAACCGCCGCCCCCCAGATGACGCCGAGGGCCGGGATCAGGTAGTTGTTGAGGGCGACGAACGTCGCCCCGCGCGCGGCAATCAACTGGAAGAAGATGATCGTCGCCAGGGCCGTCGGCAACAGTCCCAGGTAAACGACGGCGGCCAGGGAGCCCAACGACGGCGACAGGGTCCACGGCGCGTCCACCAACAGCACGAGGGGAATCATCTGGACGGCGGCGCACATCATGACGGCGGCGCCGCGCACCGCCGGCGGCGAGGGCGGCAGGGAGCGGGCGATGGTGGCGGCGACGGCGTAGCATACGGCGCCGCCGGCAACCGCGAGCTGCCGCCACACGGTGCCTCCGAGCCCCCCGAAGGCCTCGGGCCCGACCAGTGCGACGACGCCCGCGAAGCCGATGGCGACGCCGATCGCCTTGGGCGCCGTCAGGCGTTCGTCCTCGGTAAAGGCGTGGGTCAGCAACAGGGTGGCCAGGGGCATCACCGCCATTAAGATGGCGGCGAGGCCGCTGTCGATGCGCTGCTCGCCCCAGGCGATGAGGGTGAAGGGAAGGCCGTTACCGAGGATGCCGATGAGGAAGAACAGGGTCCACATGCGCCCCGAGCGGGGCAGCCGCTGCCCTTTGAGGGCGATGAAGGCGTAGAGGACGACCGCCGCAAGCACGATGCGTCCCGCCGCCAGGGTCAGCGGCGGGATGGTCCCGACGCCGATCTTGATGGCGGCGAAGGACGAACTCCAGAGGGTAGCGAGAAAGACCAGCAGAAGCAGATGCCGATAGGTGCCGGAACTGGAAATCGCTGTCCTCCCGGGCCTTCACAAGGTTATCGGGAAACGGTCATACCCGGTAATACTCCCGGTACCAGGCGACGAACCGGGGAATGCCCTCGTCGATGGTCGTCGTCGGCGCGAAGCCGAAGTCCCGCCGGGTGTCGGCGATATCGGCAAAGGTCTCCTTGACGTCGCCGGGCTGCATGGGCAGCAACTCGGTCTCCGCCTTTTGTCCCAGGGCCTCCTCGAGGACCGCGATGAACCGCATCAAGGGCTCGGCGCGGTTGTTGCCGATGTTGTAGACCCGGGCCCGGGCGGCGCCGTCCGCCGGCGGCCGGTCGAGACAGGCCAGCACGCCGGCCACGATATCGTCGATGTAGGTGAAGTCGCGGCGCATGTCGCCGTGGTTGAAGACGGGGATGGGCTCGCCGGCCAGGATCTTGCGGGTGAAGATGAAGGCCGCCATGTCCGGCCGCCCCCAGGGCCCGTAGACGGTAAAGAAACGCAGCCCCGTCAGGGGCATTTCGAACAGATGGCCGTAGGCGTGGCTGATCGCCTCCATGGACTTCTTGGTCGCCCCGTAGAGCGAGGCCGGGGCGTCCACCCTGTCCCCGGTCGAAAACGGCAGCTTGGTGTTGAGGCCGTAAACCGAGGACGAGGACGCATACACCAGGTGCTCCAGGCGCTCCAGCCTGCGGCAGGCCTCGAGCACCACGACGTGCCCCTCGACGTTGGTGCGGAGGTAGACGTAGGGGTCGACCAGGGAATGGCGCACGCCGGCCTGGGCCGCCAGGTGGACGACCCCGGTGATGTCCGGGTGACGCCCGACCAGGGCCTCCATGTGGGCGCGCTCGGCGATGTCCGCGCGCTCGAAGACGAATGCGTCCTTGGCTTTCAGGGCGGCCAGCCGGGCCTCTTTCAGGGTCACGTCGTAGTAATCGTTGAGGTCGTCGACGCCGATCACCCGCTCGCCGCGATCGAGCAGTGCGAGGGACGTGTGGAACCCGATGAACCCGGCGGCGCCGGTGACCAGTACGGCCATGACAGCGTCTCCCAAATGCCGCCCTCATATACCGGCTGGCGGCGGAGAAATCATCCCTTTCCGGTGGCCGGCGCCGGAACCGGCCGCCCGCCGGGGGCCGGGAAATCTTCGTGCGCCCGGCCGGGTCGTCCGGTACTTTTGCGCCCGGCGCGCGGAAATGGGCATTCGATCCTTGCGTTCTGCCCCGCGGGAATCGGGATTCGTTGTCTGGAAGGCTTCCAGACATTACCTTTGACAAAGAAAATCGACGGGGACCTTCCCTCCCGGGAGAACGGTCATGGCGTTGGCTGCGGTCACGCTCGACGACAAATACACGTTCGAATCCGGCCGGGTCTACCTGACCGGCACCCAGGCGCTGGTGCGCCTGTGCCTGATGCAGCGTCAGCAGGACCGCCGGGCCGGACTGAACACGGCCTGCTTCGTGTCCGGCTACCGGGGCTCGCCCCTGGGCACCGTGGACCGGGAGTTCTGGCGGGCCGAGGAGTTTCTTAAAAAACAGCACATCCATTTCCAGCCCGGGGTGAACGAGGACCTGGCGGCCACCGCCATCTGGGGCAGCCAGCAGGTCAACCTGTTCCCGGGCGCCAGGTACGACGGCGTCTTCGCCATGTGGTACGGCAAGGGCCCCGGCGTCGACCGCTCGGGCGACGTGTTCCGCCACGCCAACTACGCCGGCACCGCGCCCCATGGCGGCGTCCTCGTCCTGGCCGGCGACGACCCGGCGTGCAAGTCCTCCACCGTGCCCAGCCAAAGCGAATACGCCTTCATGGACGCCCAGATGCCGGTGCTCAACCCGGCCAACGTGCAGGACATACTCGATCTGGGCCTCTTCGGTTGGGCCATGTCGCGCTATTCGGGCTGCTGGGTGGGCATGAAGACGATCACCGAGAACGTCGACTCCTCGGCCTCGGTGTCCGTCGATCCCGAGCGCATGCGGATCGTCCTTCCCGACGATTTCGAGCCGCCGCCCGACGGGCTGCACATCCGCTGGCCCGACCGCCCCCTGGAGCAGGAGCTGCGGCTGCAGAAGTACAAGCTTTACGCGGCGATCGCTTTTGCCCGGGCCAACGCGCTGAACCGCATCGTCATCGACAGCCCGAAGCCGCGCTTCGGCATCGTCTCCACCGGCAAGTCCTATCTCGACGTCCTGCAGGCGCTGGACGACCTCGGCATCGACGCCGACCACGCCGCCGACATCGGACTGCGCGTCTACAAGGTGGGCATGAGCTGGCCCCTGGAGCGCGAGGGCATCCGCCACTTCGCCGAAGGGCTGGAGGAAATCCTGGTGGTCGAGGAAAAGCGCGCCGTCATGGAGAACCAGATCAAGGAGCAGCTCTACAACTGGCGCGAGGACGTGCGCCCGCGCGTCATCGGCAAGTTCGACGAGGACGGCGAATGGATCCTGCCCTCGGCCGGCGAGTTGACGCCGGCGCGCATCGCCCGGGTCATCGCCGGGCGCATCGGGCGCTTCTACACCAGCACCGAAATCACCGACCGGCTCGCCTTCCTCGAGGACAAGGAAAGGTCGCTCGAGGACCGGCTGCCCGAGATCGAGCGCATCCCGTATTTCTGCGCCGGCTGTCCCCACAACATCTCGACCACCGTGCCCGAGGGTTCGCGCGTCGTCGCCGGCATCGGCTGCCATTACATGGCCATCTGGATGGACCGGGACACCGCCACCTTCACCCACATGGGGGGCGAGGGCGCCAACTGGATCGGCCAGGCGCCGTTCACCGAAACCGAACACATCTTCGTCAACATCGGCGACGGCACCTATTTCCACTCGGGCCTGCTGGCCATCCGCGCGGCGGTGGCGGCGGGCGTCACCATGACCTACAAGATCCTGTACAACGACGCCGTCGCCATGACCGGCGGCCAGCCCGTGGACGGCCCCCTGAGCGTGCCCCTGATCACCCGGCAGCTGCGCGCCGAGTCGGTGGAGCGCATCGCCGTGGTCACCGACGAGCCCGACAAGTACCCGATCAACGCCGGCTTCGCGCCCGACGTCACCATCCATCACCGGGACGACCTGGATGCGCTGCAGCGGGATCTGCGCCGCCTCAAGGGCGTTTCGGTCCTCATTTACGACCAGACCTGCGCCGCCGAGAAACGCCGCCGCCGCAAGCGCGGCCAGATGGTCGACCCGCCCAAGCGGGTCTTCATCAACGAGGCGGTGTGCGAGGGCTGCGGGGACTGCGGCGTGGTCTCCAACTGTGTCGCCATCGCCCCCGTGGAGACCGAGTTCGGGCGCAAGCGGGCCATCGACCAGTCGTCGTGCAACAAGGACTACTCCTGTGTCGACGGCTTCTGCCCCAGCTTCGTCACCGTCCACGGGGGCCGTTTGCGCACCCAGGCCGTCGCCGCCGGGGCCGCCGGACCCGGCCCCGGGCATCCCTTCCCCGCCCTGCCCGATCCCCGACCGGCCGCCGCCGACTCCCCCTATGGCATCTTGATCACCGGCATCGGGGGCACCGGCGTGGTCACCGTGGGGGCGCTTCTGGGCATGGCGGCGCACCTGGAAGGCAAGGGGGTCTCGGTGCTCGACATTACCGGGCTGGCGCAGAAGAACGGCGCCGTGGTCAGCCACGTGCGCATCGCGGACAGGCCCGAGGACATCCACGCGGTGCGCATCGCCGCCGGCGGGGCGCGGCTGCTTCTCGGGTGCGACATGGTCACCGCCGGCAGCTTCGAGGCCCTGGCCAAGCTGCGGGCGGGCTATTCCCGCGCCGTGGTCAACAGCCACCGGACGATGACCGCCGACTTCACCCGCGACCCCGACCTGGCGTTCCCGGAACAGGGCCTGCGCGACGCCATCACCGCCGCCGCCGGGGGCGCCGATTTCGTCGACGCCACCGGGCTGGCCACGGCCCTGCTCGGCGATACCATCGCGGCCAACCTGTTCATGGTCGGGTTCGCCTACCAGAAGGGCCTGCTGCCGGTCTCGGCGGCGGCCATCGAGCGCGCCATCGAGCTCAACGGCGTCGCCGTGGAGGCCAACAAAGGCGCCTTCCTGTGGGGCCGGAGGACGGCCCATGACGGGGCCAGGGTCGAAACCATCGCCTTCGCCGGAGGCGCGGCGCCGACCGCGCGGCGCCTGTCCGCCAGCCTGGACGAGCTCATCGCCCGGCGGACGGCGGAACTCACCGCCTACCAGGACGCGGCCTACGCCAAACGCTATACGGACCTGGTCCAGCGGGTGCGCGCGGTGGAGGCGGAGCGGGCCAAGGGCAGGACCGGTCTGGCCGAGGCGGTGGCGCGGTCGTACTTCAAGCTTCTCGCCTACAAGGACGAGTACGAGGTGGCGCGCCTTTTCACCGACGGCGCCTTCATGGAGCGGCTGAGGGACACCTTCGAGGGCGATTTCA
>JADFHR010000087.1 GCA_022567015.1 Pseudomonadota bacterium | reverse complement strand
GTTTCCTCGGTGGAGATGGCGAAGCGCGTGCGGTCGATCAGGGTGCGCAGGTCCGCCGCCGCCAAACGGAAGGTGTGGGGCAGGTCCCCCCCCGACATCACCGGGTATTCCTCGGGCGGCAGGCAGGCCAGCGAGAAGCGGGAACGCCCGGAAACCAGAGTGAGACGCCCATCCTCGCCGCCCCGTTCGATTTCGATCTGCGAGCCTTCGGGCAGCTTGCGCACGATGTCGTAGAGGGTGTGCGCCGGCGCCGTGGTGGCGCCCGGGATGGCCACCTCGGCGGCCACGCTTTCGACCATGTCCAGGTCCAGGTCGGTGGCGTTCAGGCGCAGGCGGTTGTCGCCGGCCTCCAGTTTCACATTCGAGAGGATGAGAATGGTGTTGCGGCGTTCGACCACGCTTTGCACGTGTCCCAGCGCTTTCAAGAACGCGGCCCGTTCGATGGTGAGTTTCATGGCGTCTTCAAGGTCCGTGGTTTGGTTGGCGCGCACGCGCACGCCTTACAATATCCGGACCCCTCCGAAAAAGGGGCGGACGGGGCCATGGAAATGCCCCGTGAGAAGGTTGTCATTATAGCAAAAGCCCTTGGAACCCGAAGCGATTTCCGCTCCTGCGGTCGTCCGTCCCGGGACCCGGAACATCGCCCCTGAAGGCGCCGCCGAAAAGCCCGTCAGCCCTCCAACATGCGACGCAGGAGTTCCACATCCTCGGCGAAGCCGGAGTCGTACTCGCGCAACTCATCCACCTTGCGCACGGCGTGCATCACCGTAGTGTGGTCGCGTCCGCCGAACTTGCGTCCGATCTCGGGCAGCGAGCGTGACGTCAGTTGCTTGGCCAGATACATGGCCACCTGGCGGGGGCGGGCGACGGAGCGGGCGCGCCTGGCCGAGTGCATGTCGGAGAGGCGGATATTGAAGTGGGAAGCGACGCTCTTCTGAATCTCCTCGATGGTGACGCGCCGGTCGTTGGCGCGCAACAGGTCGTGAAGCACTTCCTGGGTGGTCTCTAATGAAATGCTGCGGCCCACCAGTTGCGCATGGGCGACGATCCGGTTGAGCGCGCCTTCGAGCTCGCGCACATTCGCCGTGATCTTGTGGGCCAGGAACTCCATCACCTTGCCCGGCACGTTGACGCCCATCTGCTCGGCCTTGGACTGGAGGATCCCCAGGCGCAGCTCGTAGGTGGTGGCGTGGATGTCGCCGACCAGACCGCAGCTGAGGCGCGATCTCAGGCGCTCCTCCATGCCTTCCAGGTCCGATGGCGACTTGTCGGCGGAGATGACGATCTGCCGTCCCTGATCGACCAGGGCGTTGAACGTGTGGAAGAACTCTTCCTGGGTCGAGTCCTTGCCGCTGATGAACTGCACGTCGTCGATCATCAACACGTCGACGGAGCGGAACTGGTCCTTGAAGTCCATCGTGTTCTTCTCGCGCAGGGCGCGGATAAAACGGTACATGAACTTTTCCGCCGAAAGGTAGACCACCGTGCGCGACGGATCGGCGGCGCGGATGTGCCAGGCGATGGCGTGCATGAGATGGGTCTTGCCCAGTCCCACGCCGCCGTACAGGAACAGCGGGTTGAACAGCACCGTCGTGGCCTCGGCGACGCGGTGGGCGGCGGCGTAGGCGAATTCGTTGGGCTTGCCGACGACGAAATTCTCGAACGTGAAGCGGCGATCCAGCGGCGCGCTGAGGTCGTCTTTGTAACGTCCGCCGTTGCCGGTCTTTGTCGGCGCGGCCGCGGCGGTGGAGTCCTTCTCGTCGGGCGGCGCCGAGGTCGCCTGGTAGCGTTCGGGCTGGACGAAAACGTCGACCGCGCGGATCGCCGCGTCCTCGCCGTTCCACAGGGTGAACAACCGGTCCGCGTAGTGGGCCACCACCCAGTCGCGCATGAAACGGGTGGGGACGGAGATTCTCACCTGACCGTCACGCACTCCGCGCACGGTCATGGGCTTCACCCAGCTCTGGTACGCGGCCTCGCCGATCTCCATGCGCAGGCTACTGCAAACCGATGCCCACTGTTCATCGACAAGGTTATCGGTCGTCCCCGTTCCCATTTTCTCAATCGCCCCCACTTAGGCCGTCCGGCACCACGGCGGGCGGACGTTTTTCCCCACACAGGGTGGGCAATGTCCTACCGCGACGCGTGCGAGATAAAGAGGGGTACGGCGAAGGCGAAACCTTCGAAATCAACCCGAACCACCAAAAGAGGTGGTGTCCTCATCCCCCCTGAGTCCGTGTTTTGGTCGTTGAACGCTGATCCGGAAACCCGCCTCACCGGCCCCGGATGAGACCATAAACCAAAGACCCGGCGCGCCCTGCAACAGCCCTTTTTAGTATAGACGCCGATTCTCAGTATTTTATTTGTTCGCCCAGTTAAATTTAACTGCGCTAGAAATACTTCTTACCTACTACAAGACACACAGCCACACGCGTGACTACTTAAGAAATGTTTCAAAAGCCCTTGCGTGCCTGCTTTTTTTTGGAATGCCCCCCCGGTGCGTTGGTGAATTCAAATTTACAGAGCGGACCGTGCCGTGGCAACGTGTCCGAATAGGGAACGTCGAAAAAATATTGGGAAAAATTTTTCGGCAGGCATCCGCGCGCACCATCTTGCGGTCCGCGCATAAAAAAAGGGCCGCATGAATCAGGACGCGGCCCGCATCGCAACGTGTTCTGAATTTCAGGCCGCCATGCCCTTGATCCTGGCCGACAGGCGCGAAAGTTTGCGCGACACCGTGTTGCGGTGGAACAAACCTTTGTTGACGCCACGCATCAACTCCGGCTGGGCGGCGCGGAACGCGGCCGTCGCCTGTTCCTTGTCGCCGCCCGCGATGGCCCGCTCCACGTTGCGCAGAAAGGTGCGGATGCGGCTGAGCCTGGCGCCCCTGACCGCGGTGCGGCGCTTGATTTGACGGATGCGTTTCTTTGCCGAGTCGTGAGTGGCCATCGAGCAACCTGTATCCGGTGATCGCGAAAAGGAAGGCCGGCTTATATCTCCGGCACCCGGTCCCGTCAACCCCGCGTGTGGGGAATTAATACCAAGGGGCGCTGGCCCACGGACGCGCCGCCCGGGTCGAGGCCGGCTATTTGTTGGTAAACCTGGGTTGGCGTTTCTCGGTGAACGCCGCCATGCCCTCTTTCTGATCCTCGGTGGCGAAGGTGGCGTGGAACAGGCGGCGCTCGAAGCGGATGCCTTCGGAAAGGGTCGTCTCATAGGCGCGGTTGACCGCCTCCTTGGTCATCAGCACGGCGGGCCTGGACATCCCGGCGATGGTCTCGGCCGTCTTCAGCGCCTCTTCCACCAGCTCGGCCACGGGCACGATACGGCTGACCAGGCCGATGCGCTCGGCTTCCTCCGCGTCCATCATGCGTCCCGTCAGGCACATCTCCATGGCCTTGGACTTGCCCGCCAGGCGGGCCAGGCGCTGGGTGCCGCCGGCGCCGGGCATGGTGCCCAGGGTGATTTCGGGCTGGCCGAACCTGGCGTTGTCCGCGGCGAGGATGAAGTCGCACATCATGGCGATCTCGCACCCGCCGCCCAGGGCATAGCCGGCCACCGCCGCGATGACCGGCTTGCGGCAGGTGGCGATGCGCTCCCAGTCCCGGGTGATGAAATCACCGAGGTAGGCGTCGATGAAGGTCTTGTCCTGCATCTCCTTGATGTCCGCCCCGGCGGCGAAGGCCTTGTCGTTGCCGGTAATCACGATGGCGCCCACTTCGTCGTCGGCCTCGAACGAATCGAGGGCCTGCTCGAGCTCCGCGATGAGGGCCGCGTTCAGGGCGTTGAGCGCCTTCGTCCGATTGAAGGTGATCAGGCCGACGCGGCCTTTCTTCTCGGCGATGATGTTCTCATAAGCCATCGGGCCCCTCCTCAAGGTTTTTCGGGACGGCGGCTGCCGCCGGCCTGCGCCGGCGACAGGGCGAAGCGGACGGTGAGGGCCGGAGCAGAACCGGCCTTACCGGCGGAGAATTCCAGGACCAGGATTTCGTCTTCGCGGCGGAAGGCGGCCTCCCCCTCGCGCCTCCAGCCAAGCTGCGGCAAGGTAGCTGCGTAGAAATCCAACACCTGGGCCCGGGACACCGCGCCCGACGCATAGGCCTCGACGATGCGCCCGGCGGCGGTGTCGAAGACCATCCGCCCCTGGGCGTCCTCTTCCAGGCCGGGCATCAGCGGCAGGTCCTCGATGCCGCCGACGAAGGCGACCGAGCCTTGCCCGGCGGCGCGCTCCGCCGCGTCGACATCGCCCCAGCCCAGGGCGGCGGCGAAAACGGCGGCGGCGAGCAGCGGGGCGCGGCGGGGCGGGTGTGTCATGGGTTCCGGCTCCGGTACTACATCAGCGCTGGCGGGTCGCACAATAGAAAGTCGAGCGTCCCGATTGCACGATGCGGCGGATGCCGCGGGTTTTGGCGCGGTCGCAGTCGCATCCCGGACACGGCTCGCCGGTGCGCCCGTAGACGGCGAAGCGGTGCTGGAAATAGCCCAGTTCCCCGGACGGCTGGCGGTGATCGCGCAAGGTCGAGCCGCCGGCCGCGATGGCGTCCTCCAGCACCGCGCGGATGGCGGCGGCCAGGCGCCCGGCCCTTCGCCCCTTGACCGTCATCGCCTTGCGCTTCGGGGAAATGCCGGCGCGGAAAAGGCTTTCGCAGACGTAGATGTTGCCCAGTCCGGCGACCACGGCCTGGTCCATGAGCGCCGTCTTGATCGGCCCGTTCCGGCGCGCCAGCAGCGCCGCCAGCGCGCCTCCGTCGAACGCCGCGTCCAGGGGCTCCGGCCCGAGGCGGGCGAGCAGGGGATGGCTGGAAAGCCCTTCGCCGCGGGCCAGGGCCATCAGGCCGAAGCGGCGGGGGTCGCAGAAGCGGATGGTGGCGCCCGCGTCGGTCTCGAAGATCACATGGTCGTGGGGCTCCAGGGGCGGCGGGCTGTCGCCAAAGACCTTGATCCGGCCCGACATGCCCATGTGCATGATCAGCACCGCGCCGTCGTCCAGGAACATCAGGAGGAACTTGCCCCGCCGGCCGAGCTCGAGGACCCGGCGTCCCCGGGTGCGCCGGGCGAAGTCGGCGGGCAGGGGCCGGCGCAGGTCGGGACGGCGCGCCGTCACCCGGCGCAAGACGCGGCCCTCCAGCACGGGCGCCAGGCCGCGGCGTATGGTTTCGACCTCCGGTAATTCGGGCATGGATAGACGCCTGTGTCCTCTGTCCTCGCGCGGGCCGTACGGTAGCGCACCCGCGCGCCTTACGCTATGGTCGGGTCCATGCCCCGGCAGCGAAAAGAAAACGGGGGCGCCCGGCAAACCGGGCCCGTCACCCACTTCGGATTCCAGAGCGTGCCCGAGGGCGAGAAGGCGTCCCTCGTGCGCGGCGTCTTCGGCAGGGTCGCGTCCCGCTACGACCTCATGAACGACCTCATGAGCCTGGGCGTCCATCGCCTGTGGAAGGCGGCCATGATGGACTGGCTGAACCCGCGCCCGGGGATGGCGCTTCTGGACGTGGGCGGCGGCACCGGCGACATCGCGTTCCGTTTCCTCGAGCGCGGCGGCGGCCACGTGTTCGTCTGCGACATCACCACCGGCATGGTGGCGGTGGGGCGCGACCGCGCCATCGACCGGGGAATACTCGACGGAATCACCTGGATCTGCGGCGACGCCGAGGACCTGCCCGTCGCCGACGGTTCCGTGGACGCCTATACGACGGCGTTCTGCCTGCGCAACGTGACCCACGTTTCCCGGGCGCTTGGCGAAGCGCGGCGGGTGCTCAAGCCCGGCGGGCGGTTCCTGTGCCTGGAGTTCAGCCGCCTCGCCGTGCCCGCCCTGGACGGATTGTACGACTCGTACTCCTTCCGGGTGCTGCCGGCCCTGGGCCAGGTGGTGGCCGGCGACCGCGCCGCCTATCGCTATCTGGCGGAAAGCATCCGCCGGTTTCCCGCGCAAGAAGCGTTCGCCGCCATGATCGCCGAGGCGGGCCTGAGCCAGGTCACCTACCGCAACCTGGCCGGCGGCATCGCGGCCCTGCATTCGGGGTGGCGGATCTGATCAGGGGATGGGAAATTCCCTGATCCGACCCCGGCCCGGCGCAACACGGGGGTTGCACCGTGCGCCGCGCCAGATTATCTTAACCACACAATTTTTTAGTTAAATTTCCGCGGAGGGACCGTGGGCCAAGGCAAACGCATTCTGTTGATCGTTTCCGGCGGCATCGCGGCCTACAAGTGCCTCGACGCCATCCGGCGGTTGCGCGAGCACGGGTTCGCCGTGCGCTGCATCCTGACCCGGGCGGGGGCGGAGTTCGTCACCCCTCTTTCCCTCGCCGCGCTCAGCCAGGACAAGGTCTATGAGGACCTGTTCTCGCTCACCGACGAAAGCGAGATGGGCCACATCGAGCTCTCCCGGGACGCCGACCTGGTGCTGGTGGCGCCCGCCACCACCAATATCCTGGCCAAGATGGCGGCGGGCATCGCCGACGATCTGGCGACCACCGCGTTGCTCGCCACCGACAAGCCGGTGATGGTGGCGCCGGCCATGAACGTGCGCATGTGGGAACACGCCGCCACGCGGGCCAACGTGGCGACCCTGGAAGAGCGCGGCGTGCTCCGCGTCGGCCCCACCGAGGGCGACATGGCGTGCGGCGAGCGGGGCATGGGACGGATGGCGGAGGCGGACGACATCGTCGCCGCCGTGGAAGCCTTTTTTCGTCCCGAGGGCCGGCTGAAGGGCCGCCGCGCCCTGGTCACCAGCGGTCCCACCCACGAGGCCATAGACAGCGTGCGCTACCTGGCCAACCACTCCTCGGGCAAGCAGGGCCACGCCATCGCCGCCGCCCTGGCGCGCCTGGGAGCGGACACGACCCTGGTCTCCGGGCCCACCGAACAGCCCGACCCGCCGGGGGTGGCGGTGGTGCGCGTCGAATCGGCGGTCGAAATGCTGGAGGCCTGCGAACACGCCCTGCCCGTGGACGCCGCGGTGCTGGCGGCGGCCGTCGCCGACTGGCGCGTCGCCGACCCGGTGGTGGGCAAGATCAAGAAGAAAGCCACGCCGGCGCCCCCGACCCTGATCCTGACCGAGAACCCGGACATTCTGGCGGCCTTGAGCAACGGCCGCCGCCGCCGCCCCAAACTGGTGATCGGCTTCGCCGCGGAAACGGACTCGGTGGTCGAGAACGCCGTCGCCAAGCGGGCCGCCAAACGGTGCGACTGGATCCTCGCCAACGATGTCTCGCCGGGCACGGGCACCTTCGGCGGCGACACCAACACCGTGCACCTTGTCTCCGCGGACGGCGTCGAGGACTGGCCGACCCTCACCAAACGGGCGGTGGCCGAGCGTCTGGCCGAGCGCATCGCCGACGCCCTGGACGTGTTGCGGTGAGCCCCCTCGCCGTCCCCATCCGGCGGCTGCCCCACGGCGCCGGGCTGCCGCTGCCGGCCTACGCCACCGCCATGAGCGCCGGGGTGGACCTGCTGGCGGCGGTGACCGAGCCGGTGGTCCTGGAGCCCGGGGGGCGGGCGGCGATCCCGTCGGGCATCGCCATCGCCCTGCCGCCGGGCTACGAGGCGCAGGTGCGGCCGCGCTCGGGCCTGGCGATGAAGCACGGAATCACGGTGCTCAACAGTCCCGGCACCATCGACGCCGACTATCGCGGCGAGATCGGCGTCATCCTGGTCAACCTCGGCGACGCACCGTTCGGCATCGAACGCGGCATGCGCATCGCCCAGATGGTGGTGGCGCCGGTCAACACCGTTGCCTGGCGCGAGGTCGATTCCCTGCCCGGGAGCGGCCGCGGCGACGGCGGTTTCGGCTCCACCGGCACGGGGGCCGCGGGGGCGTCCCCCGCATAACGTAGCCGGGGGGACACCCCCCGTGTCCCCCCGGGGGCCGCGGCGGCGAACCCCGCATAACGTAGCCGGGGGGACACCCCCCGTGTCCCCCCGGGGGCCGCGGCGGCGGGAACCAAGGGAAGAGGCTGATGTTGCGCCTGTCCAAGAAAATGCTGTTTGCCATCGAGGCGGTCCTGGACATCGCCTACCACGCCGCCAGCGCGCCGGTGCAAAGCCGCGAGATCACCCGGCGCCAGGGCATTCCCCGGCGCTATCTGGAACAGGCGCTGCAGCAGCTGGTGCGCCAGGGCGTTCTGATCGGTGTCCGCGGACCCAGGGGCGGTTACCGGCTGGCGCGCGAGCGCCGGCGGATCTCGGTCGGCGACATCGTCCGCGTGGTGCGCACCATGGAACCGGGCGAAAACGTCCCGACGGACGCCGGCGGATCGGGCCTCGGCCACAGCGTGGTCCAGCCGCTCTGGGTCGAACTGCATGAAGAGGTCATGGCGCGTCTCGATTCGGTGACCATCGACGACCTGTGCACCCGCGCCGACCACGCGGGCATCGCCAGCGAAGGGCGGAGGAACCTGGACTTCTCGATCTGATCCGCGGGCTTGCCGTGAGCGGCCGCCCAGGCGGACGGCCGACGCAAAGAGGTGTATGGTACCCGACCGTTGAAATGACCAAACCGCAGACAGCGACTCCCCTTTCCCCCGCGCCCGAGTTCCGCGGCCGCATCTACGACGGCATCCTGGACACCATCGGCGCCACGCCGCTGGTGCGCCTGAGCAAGCTGGCGGCCGACGCCGGCTGCGCGGCGGACATCGTCGGCAAATGCGAGTTCTTCAATCCCCTGGCCTCGGTCAAGGACCGCATCGGTCTGGCCATGATCGAGGCCGCCGAGGCCGAGGGCCGCATCGGCCCGGGCGCGGTCCTGGTCGAGCCGACGTCGGGCAACACAGGGATCGCCCTGGCGTTCGTCTGCGCGGCCAAGGGATACCGCCTGATCCTCACCATGCCGGACAGCATGTCGGTGGAGCGCCGCAAGATGCTGGGGCTGCTGGGCGCCGAGACCGAGTTGACCCCGGCGTCCAAAGGCATGGCCGGGGCCGTGGAGCGCGCCAGGGAACTGGTCGAGGAACTGCCCAACGCGGTCATGCTGCAGCAGTTCGAGAACCCCGCCAACCCCGAAGTCCACCGCCGCACCACCGCCGAGGAAATCTGGCACGACACCGACGGCAAGGTGGACGTGGTGGTGAGCGGCGTCGGCACCGGCGGCACGTTGACCGGGATCGCCGAGGTCATCAAGCCGCGCAGGTCCGGTTTCCGGATGATCGCCGTCGAACCCGAGGACAGCCCGGTGCTGTCGGGCGGCCTGCGCGGACCCCACTCGATCCAGGGCATCGGCGCCGGCTTCGTGCCCAGGGTGCTGAACCGCGGCATGATCGACGAGACCCTGAGGATCGGCAACGAGACCGCTTTCGCCGTCGCGCGCAAGGTGGCGCGGATCGAGGGCCTGCCCGTCGGCATCTCGTCCGGCGCCGCCCTCGCCGCGGCCCTGGAGGTGGGCGAGCGGCCGCACATGGAGGGCAAGCTGATCGTCGTCATCCTGCCCGACTTCGCCGAGCGCTATCTGTCGACGGCCCTGTTCGACAATGTGGAACAGAATGCCGGCAAGGCCGGCAGGTGACCGGGGTGCACCCATGGAGTTCAGCGAAAACCAGATTCAGCGCTATGCACGCCATATCCTCCTCGACGAGGTAGGCGGCGAGGGACAGGCCCGGCTGCTGGACGCCAAGGTCCTGGTGATCGGCGCCGGCGGCCTGGGTTCGCCGATGCTCCTCTATCTGGCGGCCGCCGGGGTGGGCACGATCGGCGTCGTCGACGACGATGTGGTCGACCTGAGCAACCTGCAACGCCAGGTGATCCACTCCACCGCCAGCATCGGCCGGCCCAAGGTGGAAAGCGCCGGCGACACCCTCAGCGCCATCAACCCGGACGTGCGGCTCATCGGCCACAACGAGCGCATCGACGCCGGGAACGCCCTGGCCCTGATCTCCGGCTACGACCTGGTGGCCGACGGAAGCGACAACTTCCCGACCCGCTTCCTGGTCAACGACGCCTGCTATTTCGCCCGCAAGCCCCTGGTGTCCGGGGCGATTCTCAGGTTCGACGGGCAGGTCGCCACGTTCAAGGCCTACGAGGCCGGGGACAACCCGTGCTACCGCTGCATTTTCCGCGAGGCGCCGCCGCCCGGCCAGATCCCGTCCTGCGCCGAAGCCGGCGTGCTGGGGGCGCTGTGCGGCATGATCGGATCGCTGCAGGCGACGGAGATCCTGAAGGAGCTGCTGGGTATCGGCGACAGCATTTCCGGGTCGCTGATCATCTACGATGCGCTCGGCGCCACCTTCCGCAAGATCAAGGTGAAGCCGGACCCGGGCTGCCCGCTGTGCGGAGAGAACCCCACCATCACCGATCTCTCGGCCCACGAGACGGGAGACGACCGTGCCTGATGAGAACGGCGCGCCGGCGCCGGACCGCCCGGACAAGCTTTCGATCATCGTCTATTCGGGCGAGTTCGACAAAGTCCATTACGCCCTCGCCCTGGCCAGCTCGGCCGTCGCCACCAACCAGGCGGCGACCCTGTTCTTCACCATGGGGGCGTGCCGCGCCCTGTTGCGCGCCGGCGCCGACGGGACCCCCGGCTGGCACGCGCTCGACGCCGGGCCGGGCCGTGCGGCGGCGGCGGAGGTCGACCGCGACTACGCCCGGCTGGGCGTCGCCACCTTCGACGAGCTTTTCTCCGCCTGCGTGGAACTGGGGGTGCGCTTCATCGTCTGCGAGATGGGCCTGCGCGCCGCCGGCATCGACGCCAAGGACCTGCGCGACGACCTGAGCATCGACACCGCCGGCATCGTCACCTTCCTCGGCGACGCGTCGAAGGACGGCGCGATGCTGTTGGTTTGACGGCCCGCGGCCCGTTCCCGTCAGCACCCGGTCAAACAGGGTGCTTCCGATTGGCGCGCCACCGTGGTCATCGACCGTCGGTCGAGGGCGCCTGCGCCGGCACGACCGCAAACAGCTCGCGCCGCACCAGGCGCTGATCCAGGGCGTCGAGCGTCGCCCGTCTGCGGGCCCGTTGGTCGGCCGCGTCGGCGTCCCCGAATAGCCGTGCGATCTCGTCGGCGTGACGTTCCAGCTGGCTGAGCATCCGGGTGACGGTCGTCTGGTAATCGGCGGTCAGGTCCCGGTGATCGGTGATCTGCCACCCGGCTTGGCGCAGCAATTCCGGGTAGGGGGTGTCGGACGCGATGAAGGGCGGCCCGCCGGCCTGGGCCTGCTCATACGCATCAGCGGGCACGTCCGGTGCAATCAGAATGACCGAAAAGACCATTTTGCCGCTGTCGCGCACGACACGGCGGCAGGCCTTCAGAACGTCCAGCTTTTCGGGAAGGCAGCACAGCACGTCGGAATGAATGACGGCATCGAACACGCCATGGCGAAATGGCAGCGCGGCGGCATCCGCCACGCAGCCCCAGCAGATGCCGGAGATAGGGTCGGCCCTCGCCCGTTTCAGTGCGATGCGCAGACCGGTAATCGGGAGGTCAGTCAGGGTAACGTCGCACCCCATTTCGCCGGCCAGGTAAAGCCCCGGCCAGCCGGAACCGGATCCCACATCCAAGAGCCGCGTCCCCGGGCGCAAGGCCAGTATGTCGGTGATGACCCGGGCTTCCGCGACGGTGGTCCAGCTGGTGGCGCCGTAGTCGCAGCCGCAGACGGAGCGCTCGATCGAACGCATGACCTCCGACTGGCCGAGTTCGTATCTCTTCGAGAACCGGTCGAATACCGCTCGTTCGGCGGATGTGCGTTTGATCATCC